>NZ_JBEAIG010000016.1:0-33393 GCF_040064575.1 Klebsiella sp. CN_Kp106
GGGCCTGTTCCGGCTGGTACGCATGCTGCGGCTGGTAAGCCGGTTCCGGCTGATATGCTGGCTGCTGTACCGGGGCCTGTTCCGGCTGGTAAGCATGCTGCGGCTGGTAAGCCGGTTCTGGCTGATACGCTGGCTGCTGTACCGGGGCCTGTTCCGGCTGGTAAGCATGCTGCGGCTGGTAAGCCGGTTCAGGCTGATACGCTGGCTGCTGTACCGGGGCCTGTTCCGGATGATAGACCGGCTGAGCCTCATACCCTGGCAGCGGTTCAGACCATGCCTGCGGCGCAGCGGTATCCTGCGCGGCCAAAGCCACCGGATCGGCAATGCTATGACCGTTTAACAGAGGATCGTAGGGGTCAAAATCGCCGGGACGTGCCGCACTGACGCCGGAGAACAGAACATCATCAGCATTTGCCGGACGCGCTGCGCTGGAGCCAGAAAAAAGGACATCGTCAGCGGCAACAGGCGCACCGCCGGCGCTGTACTGAACCTCGTCTTCGGCGTCATCCATCCGTTTACCCGAGAACAGCGCCGCATCGGTCTTACGCCCCATCGGATTAGAGAACTTCTCAGCCAGACGCTGGCGGCGAGCTAAGGCGCTGCGTAAAATTCGCGCGCGTCGAGAACCCTGCGGCTTCGCGGGTTCATCATCTTCATATTCTTCTTCATCATCTTCATATTCCCCTTCATCAACCCAGGTATCGTCACGACGGGTACGGTTGCTGGCAAACGTGAGAATAGAAAGAATCGCACCGCCGAGTTTTTCAGCAATGCTAACCCAGGACCAGCCGGTAAATAGCGTCAGTCCTGCCGCCCAGATGCAGAGCAGCGCGATTGTGCCGCCGCTGCTGTGCAGCAGCGGTTGCAGGGTGGTGCTCAACAGACTGCCGATCACGCCGCCGGAGGCGAAATACCAGATATCATCAGCGTTGATTGCCGCCAGACCGCAGGAAGTGAGGATCAGCGCCAGCGCGCCAATTAAACGCAGCGAGACGGCGAAATAGTCGATGTACTCGTCGTTTTCTTGATGACGCCAGGCAAACCAGCAGCCGCCGATAATGATGACCGGAATGGTATAGGCCATTACGCCAAAAATAAAAAATAGCGTATCGGCAAGCCAGGCTCCCGGCGTCCCGCCTATGTTGTGAATAGGCTCATGCCACGCCGTTTGCGACCAGCTAGGATCCGAGGGATTAAAGCTGAGTAAGGCCGCCATCAACCAGATGGCAAAAAGGGAGCAAAGAATGAGTAACGCCTCAAGGAGCCGGCGTCCGCTACTCAGCTTTGTGAATTTGACTTCTTTGTCTTCAGTGTATTCCTGGCTCAAGAAAGGCTCTCCAGGTATCAGGCTGTTTCCTGCCTTCGGCTAAAACGGACAACAGTGCCGGGTCTCCCCGGCACTGTTGCTGTATGGATTAACAGGAGTGTAATCAAACTACATCGATTTTGCACCTGTTCCGTGTTAGCGCGTCTTGATTACCAGACGATTACTCTGCTTGACTTCTTCCATTACCACATAGGTACGGGTGTCATTTACGCCCGGCAGGCGCAGCAAGGTCTCGCCCAGTAATTTACGATACGCTGACATATCCGGTACGCGGGTTTTCAACAGGTAGTCAAAATCCCCGGAAACCAGATGACACTCTTGAATTTCTTCAAGTTTTTGCACAGCGGAGTTAAATTGCTCAAACACATCCGGCGCGCCACGATTCAGAGTAATCTCAACAAATACCAGAAGTGATGCATCCAGATAGTGCGGGTTGAGCAGCGCTGTATAGCCCTGAATAAAACCCTGTCTTTCCAGTCGACGCACGCGCTCAAGGCAAGGCGTCGGAGAAAGTCCCACCCGTTTAGAAAGCTCGACGTTGGAAATACGCCCGTCTTTTTGCAATTCATTCAAAATATTACGATCAATGCGGTCGAGATCTTTGCCAGGGCGCTTCTTGCTATCTACCATTATTATTGTCTCTCTGTATTCCTTCCCTACTCCTGTTCCGACTCTGAGCCTTCACTGCCAGAGTCCATCCTGTTATCACCCGTACGACGTTGGGTAAACCAGGGGTACGTGAGAAGCCCGTTGCCTGACGGCAGTCACCGACATCACGCATGGCGTCTGTCCACACCATGCGTAGATTTCGCTAACCCGGATAAAAATGGCATTTGCGTGCATGAAAATTCGCCACACGCGAAACACTGCTTTTCTTCTTCCATGAATGTTTTCGCAAAAGCACAGGGGATTGTCAAAGCAAAACATCGATTTTTAGTACAAGATGCCAGATATTCATAATCCTCCCCGGTTGATTCTCATGTTTTCCTCTTATAATTGTCTCGCTAACAGTAGAATTAGTTATATTCTTCGTTCGTTAAATCGCCGATTAATCGGCAGCTTCTATTGCACATATCGTTAACAAAACCGCCGCGCTCTTTTTTTACGTCCACAAATTCCCTACAATCCAGCTCATGTATGCCAATAAATTATGAGGATCTCATGGGCACGGCCAAACACAGTAAACTGCTTATTCTTGGTTCTGGACCTGCGGGATACACCGCTGCGGTCTACGCAGCGCGCGCAAATCTGCAGCCGGTACTGATTACCGGAATGGAAAAAGGCGGTCAGCTGACCACCACCACGGAAGTGGAAAACTGGCCAGGCGATCCTAACGATCTGACCGGACCGCTGCTGATGGAGCGCATGCATGAACATGCCACCAAATTTGAAACCGAAATTATTTTCGATCATATCAACAGCGTCGACCTGCAAAACCGTCCGTTCCGTCTGGTCGGCGACAGCGGCGAATACACCTGCGATGCCCTGATTATTGCCACCGGCGCTTCAGCACGCTATCTGGGTCTTCCCTCGGAAGAAGCGTTTAAGGGCCGCGGCGTGTCTGCCTGCGCGACCTGCGACGGTTTCTTCTATCGTAACCAGAAGGTTGCCGTCATCGGCGGCGGCAATACGGCCGTCGAAGAGGCGCTGTACCTGTCTAACATCGCTTCCGAAGTGCATTTGATCCACCGTCGTGACGGCTTCCGCGCGGAAAAAATCCTTATCAAACGCCTGATGGACAAAGTGGAGAGCGGCAATATCGTGCTGCACACCCACCGTACGCTGGAAGAAGTGACCGGCGACCAGATGGGCGTAAGCGGCTTGCGTCTGCGCGATACCCAGAATGCGGATAACGTTGAATCCCTCGAAGTTGCGGGGCTGTTCGTGGCTATCGGCCACAGCCCGAACACGGCAATTTTCGCCGGTCAGCTGGAGCTGGAAAACGGCTACATTAAAGTCCAGTCCGGCATCCACGGCAACGCTACCCAGACCAGCATCCCGGGCGTCTTCGCCGCCGGCGACGTGATGGATCATATCTACCGTCAGGCGATTACTTCTGCGGGTACCGGCTGCATGGCGGCGCTGGACGCGGAGCGCTATCTGGATGGTTTAGCCGACGCTTGCAAATAATCTTTACAAGTCAGTAACAAAGGTAAAGAAGGCGACGAAAAGTCGCCTTTATTTTTGCCTCGTTGTAACATTGCCGTGCCCAAAAAACTCATAACTACACCTGCTAAGCGCGCAATGAATAAAACCCGTCAACAAGAGTTAACCCGTTGGTTAAAAGATCAAAGCATTATCTCCCGTCGCTGGTTGATGATTTCCCGCGTATTGGGCGTCGTTAGCGGCCTGTTGATCGTCGCCCAGGCCTGGTTCCTGGCGAGGATCCTCCATCGCATGATTATGGAAAATATCCCCGCGACGGCGCTGCTGCTGCCCTTTACGCTACTGGTGCTGGTCTTTGTGCTGCGCGCCTGGGTGGTCTGGCTGCGTGAAAGAGTGGGTTTTCAGGCCGGTCAACATATCCGCCTTGAGATCCGCCGTCAGGTTCTGGATCGTTTACAGCAGGCGGGACCGGCGTGGATACAGGGCAAACCTGCGGGTAGCTGGGCCACGCTGATCCTTGAGCAGATCGACGACATGCATGACTACTATGCTCGCTATTTGCCGCAGATGACGCTGGCCGCCTCTGTACCGTTGCTGATTGTTATTACGATTTTCCCCATCAACTGGGCCGCGGCGCTGATTCTGCTGGGTACCGCACCGCTTATTCCGCTGTTTATGGCGCTGGTGGGAATGGGCGCGGCTGATGCCAACCGCCGCAACTTTCTCGCTCTGGCGCGTTTAAGCGGCCATTTTCTCGATCGCCTGCGCGGTATGGAAACGCTGCGTATTTTTCATCGCGGCGAAGCGGAGACGGACAACATACGCGAGGCCTCGCAGGATTTCCGCCAGCGGACAATGGAAGTGCTGCGCCTGGCGTTTCTCTCCTCCGGTGTCCTGGAGTTTTTCACCTCGCTGTCGATTGCGCTGGTCGCCGTTTACTTTGGTTTTTCCTATCTGGGAGAGCTCAACTTTGGCCATTACGGCGCCGGGGTGACGTTGATGTCCGGTTTCCTCGCCCTGATTCTGGCTCCTGAGTTTTTCCAGCCACTGCGCGATTTAGGCACCTTTTATCATGCGAAAGCGCAGGCTATTGGCGCCGCCGACAGCCTGAAGACCTTTATGGAAGCGCCGCTGGCGCAGGCAGAGCGTGGGGAAAAGGCATTAAAAGATGATGAAACGGTAAGCCTTGAAGCTCGCGACCTGCTGATTAAGTCTCCCGAAGGGAAAGTGCTGGCCGGGCCGCTGAATTTTTCCCTGCGCGCCGGTGAACGCGTGGTGCTGGTTGGGCAAAGCGGCTCGGGCAAAAGCTCGCTACTGAATACGTTAACGGGTTTTCTTCCCTATGACGGCTCGCTCAAGGTCAATGGCGTCGAGTTAAAGAGTCTGGATGCCGACCGCTGGCGTCGTCTCCTGAGCTGGGTCGGGCAAAATCCGCAGCTGCCCGCGGCGACGCTGCGCGAAAACGTCCTGCTGTCCTGCCCTGAAGCCACCGAAGCGCAGCTGCAGCTTGCGCTGGATAAAGCCTGGGTTAGCGAGTTCGTCTCTCTTCTGCCGCAGGGTATTAATACGCCTGTTGGCGATCAGGCCGGCCGGCTGTCGGTCGGGCAGGCTCAGCGCGTCGCCGTCGCACGAGCGCTGCTGGTGCCCTGTCGTCTGCTGCTACTTGATGAGCCTGCCGCCAGCCTTGACGCGCATAGCGAACAGCGCGTGATGCAGGCGCTGACCAATGCATCAACGCAGCAAACCACGTTAATGGTTACCCATCAGTTGGAAGGACTGGCGAACTGGGATGCGATCTGGGTTATGCAGGATGGTCGAATTGTTGAGCAAGGCAGCTATTCGCAGCTGGCGGCCGCTGGCGGCCCCTTCGCGACCCTGCTCGCTCATCGTCAGGAGGAGATTTAAATGCGCGCATTATGGCCTTACCTGGCGCTGTACAAACGACACAAATGGCTGTTGCTGCTCGGTATCGTGCTGGCGATCGTGACGCTGCTGGCCAGCATTGGCTTATTAACGCTATCCGGCTGGTTCCTGTCGGCATCAGCCGTCGTTGGCGTGGCGGGCATCTACAGCTTTAACTATATGCTGCCAGCCGCGGGCGTGCGCGGCGCGGCGATTATTCGCACCGCGGGCCGCTACTTTGAGCGTCTGGTCAGCCATGACGCCACCTTCCGCGTTCTGCAACACCTGCGGGTCTTTACCTTCAGTAAGCTGCTGCCGCTCTCCCCCGCCGGGCTGGCGCGTTTTCGTCAGGGCGAGCTGCTTAACCGGGTGGTTGCAGATGTCGATACCCTGGATCATCTCTATTTGCGCGTCATATCACCGCTGGTAGGCGCGCTGGTGGTGATCCTGGTCGTCACCGTAGGGTTGAGCGTGCTGGACGTCACTCTGGCCCTGACCCTCGGTGGTATTATGCTGCTCACCCTGCTGGTGATGCCGCCGCTGTTCTATCGCGCAGGTAAACCCGCAGGTGAAAGCATAACCCGGCTTCGCGGGCAATATCGCCAGCATCTGACCTCATGGCTCCAGGGACAGGCGGAACTCATGCTGTTTAACGCCAGCGACCGCTACCGGCAGCAAATGGAAAAAACGGAAGCGCGCTGGCTGGATGCGCAGCGTCGCCAGGCTGAGCTGACCGCGCTCTCCCAGGCGCTGATGCTGCTGATTGGCGGTATTGCGGTTATTGCTATGCTGTGGCTCGCCTCCGCGGGCGTTGGCGGCGATACTCAGCCTGGGGCGCTGATTGCGCTGTTTGTCTTCTGCGCGCTGGCGGCGTTTGAAGCGCTGGCGCCGGTAACCGGCGCATTTCAGCATTTGGGGCAGGTGATCGCCTCCGCAAAGCGCATCACGCAAATTACCGAGCAAGAGCCGGAAGTGGTCTTCCCTCAGGGCGAAGGCCAGACGCTGGATCGCGTCTCGTTACGCTTACATCAGGTCACCTTCAGCTATCCGCAGCAGCCCTCTCCCGCGCTGGAGAAAGTGTCATTGCAGATCGAGGCCGGAGAGCATATCGCCATCCTCGGACGAACAGGCTGCGGTAAATCGACCCTGCTGCAGCTGCTGACCCGCGCCTGGGATCCGGCTGAAGGGGAAATCTTACTCAACAATCAGCCGCTGGGGCAGTTTAATGAGGCGACGCTGCGCCGGGCGATGAGCGTCGTGCCGCAGCGCGTACATCTGTTCAGCGCTACGCTGCGCGACAACCTGCTGCTGGCTTCTCCCGGAGCCAGCGATGCCCGACTTGCCCAAACGCTTGAACGCGTCGGCTTAGCGAAATTACTGGAAGATAGCGGTCTGAATAGCTGGCTGGGTGAAGGCGGCCGTCAGCTTTCCGGCGGCGAGCTGCGCAGGCTGGCTATCGCCCGCGCCCTGCTTCACGATGCGCCGGTCATGCTGCTTGATGAACCCACTGAAGGCCTCGATGCGACGACCGAAAGTCAAATCCTTGATTTACTGGCGGAAGTGATGCGTGAAAAAACCGTGTTAATGGTAACCCATCGTCTGCGCGGACTGGCGCGTTTTAATCAGATAATAGTCATGGACAACGGGAAGATTATTGAGCAAGGTAGTCACGCAGAACTGCTGGCTGAACAGGGGCGTTACTACCAGTTTAAGCAGCGCCTGTAGGCTACTATTGAATCATTGCCTGATGCGTTGAGGTAAAAATGCGGCTGGTTCAGCTCTCTCATCATTCCATCGCCTTCCCCTCCCCGGAAGGCGCTTTACGCGAACCTAATGGCCTGTTAGCGCTGGGCGGCGATCTTAGCCCGGCGCGTTTACTGATGGCCTATCAGCGCGGTATTTTTCCGTGGTTTTCGCCCGGCGACCCTATTTTGTGGTGGTCCCCCGATCCGCGAGCGGTACTGTGGCCAGAGAAATTTCATCTCAGCCGCAGCATGAAGCGTTTCCATCAGCGCTCGCCTTATCGCGTCACGCTGAATCACGCCTTTGGTCAGGTTATCGAGGGCTGCGCCGACCACCGCGATGAGGGAACATGGATAACGCCGGGGATCGTTCAGGCGTACCACCAGCTGCATGAGCTGGGACATGCTCATTCTGTTGAAGTATGGCAGGGAAAGGAATTAGTCGGCGGGATGTACGGCGTCGCGCAGGGCGCGCTGTTTTGCGGAGAGTCGATGTTCAGCCGTGCCGAAAACGCCTCTAAAACCGCGCTGCTGGTCTTTAGCCAGATATTTTCGCAGGATGGCGGAAAATTAATCGATTGTCAGGTGCTGAATAAGCATACGGCGTCGCTGGGCGCAGTGGAAATTCCCCGCCGCGATTACCTCGACTATCTTTCCGTGCTGCGGACGTATCGTCTGCCGGAGCGATTCTGGGTACCAAGGGTGCTATTTGCAGGAGAAGCATAAATGTTTTCAGCACATTTTTTGTTGGGATGTTATAATTGCGCGGTAGAGTAGCTTCTGCCCGTTGCCCCGCCGCCGTTTGGGAATAATAAGAGTCAGATAACACCCATTGTTCTGTCACTCCCCCTTTACGTTTGCGCCTGTCACCCGGTTTATCCGCGTGAATTACGGGTAATGCGCCAAAACTACTTCGGCGATTTGACGTAAAACTTTACATACTTGCTGAACTTCGGCATTATCTTGCCGGTTCAAAACTACGGTAGTGATACCCCAGAGGACTAGATGGCCAAAGAAGACAATATTGAAATGCAGGGCACCGTACTTGATACGCTGCCTAACACTATGTTCCGCGTAGAACTGGAAAACGGTCACGTGGTAACTGCGCATATTTCCGGTAAAATGCGTAAAAACTACATCCGCATTCTGACGGGCGACAAAGTGACTGTTGAGCTGACCCCGTACGACCTGAGCAAAGGCCGCATTGTCTTCCGTAGTCGCTGATCGTTTTCGCGCTTAGCGCGCCAGATGCTGAAGGCCGGGATAATTCCCGGTCTTTTCATTTCTGCGTCATTTACAACTTAAAGCGCGCAGATAAAAAAACCGGCCCTGAGGCCGGTTTTGTCACTGAGTACCGAAACTTAATGCGCCGCTTCCGGTTTGTGCTTCTGCGCACTCTGGAAGTCGTAGGTCAGCGCATTTTTCTCTTTATCCAGTTCAACGGTCACCTGTCCGCCGTCAACCAGTGAGCCAAACAGCAGCTCGTTGGCCAGCGGTTTTTTCAGGTTGTCCTGAATCACCCGCGCCATCGGACGCGCGCCCATGGCCCGGTCGTAGCCTTTCTCGGCCAGCCAATCGCGGGCTTCCTGGCTGACTTCCAAAGAGACGCCTTTCTGATCCAGCTGAACCTGCAGCTCGACGATAAATTTATCCACCACCTGATGGATAACCGTCGTAGACAGATGATCGAACCAGATAATGTTGTCGAGACGGTTACGGAACTCCGGCGTAAAGATCTTTTTGATCTCATCCATTGCATCCGGACTGTTGTCCTGATGGATGAGGCCAATGGATTTACGCTCGGTTTCGCGCACCCCGGCGTTGGTGGTCATCACCAGCACCACGTTGCGGAAATCCGCTTTGCGGCCGTTGTTGTCGGTCAGCGTCCCGTTATCCATCACCTGCAGCAGCAGGTTAAAGACATCCGGATGCGCTTTTTCAATTTCATCCAGCAGCAGCACCGCGTGCGGATGCTTAATAACCGCATCGGTCAGCAGCCCGCCCTGATCGAAACCGACGTAGCCCGGAGGCGCACCGATTAAGCGGCTGACGGTATGACGTTCCATATATTCGGACATATCAAAACGCAGCAGCTCAATGCCCAGCGACTTCGCCAGCTGTACGGTAACCTCGGTTTTACCGACCCCGGTAGGCCCAGCGAACAGGAAAGAGCCGACGGGTTTGTGCTCATGGCCAAGCCCGGCGCGCGCCATCTTGATCGCTTCGGTTAAGGCCTCAATCGCCTTATCCTGGCCGAAGACCAGCATTTTCAGGCGATCGCCGAGGTTTTTCAGCGTATCGCGATCGCTGCGGGAAACGCTCTTCTCAGGTATACGCGCAATCCGCGCCACCACGGACTCAATATCCGCCACGTTAACCGTTTTCTTACGTTTGCTCACCGGCATCAAGCGCGCACGCGCTCCGGCTTCATCAATCACGTCAATCGCCTTATCCGGCAGATGACGATCGTTAATGTACTTCACCGCCAGCTCTACCGCCGCACGTACCGCTTTCGCGGTGTAACGGACGTCGTGGTGCGCTTCATACTTCGGCTTCAGGCCGTTAATAATCTGCACCGTCTCTTCCACGGAAGGTTCGGTGATATCAATTTTCTGGAAACGCCGCGCCAGGGCACGATCTTTTTCAAAGATGTTGCTGAACTCCTGATAGGTCGTCGAGCCAATGACCCGAATCTTACCGCTGGAAAGCAGCGGTTTAATCAGGTTAGCGGCATCGACCTGCCCGCCGGAAGCCGCCCCCGCACCGATAATGGTGTGGATCTCATCGATGAACAGAATACTGTTGGTGTCCTGCTCCAGCTGCTTAAGCAGCGCTTTAAAGCGTTTTTCAAAGTCGCCGCGGTATTTGGTACCTGCCAGCAGCGAGCCAATATCCAGTGAATAGATAGTGCAATCGGCCATCACTTCCGGCACGTCGCCCTGCACGATACGCCAGGCAAGACCTTCAGCAATAGCGGTTTTACCAACGCCGGATTCCCCCACCAGCAGCGGGTTGTTCTTGCGGCGGCGGCACAGAACCTGAATAGCACGTTCCAGCTCTTTCTCGCGGCCGATCAGCGGATCGATACCGCCTACGCGGGCAAGCTGGTTGAGGTTGGTGGTGAAGTTTTCCATACGATCCTCCCCGCCTGCTTGCTCTTCGCTGCTGCCAGGCTGACTTCCGCTGTTATCGGAAGACTGGCTCGGCTCGTCTTTACGCGTACCGTGAGAGATGAAATTCACCACATCAAGTCGGCTGACTTCATGTTTACGCAGCAGGTATGCCGCCTGAGATTCCTGTTCGCTAAAAATCGCGACCAGAACGTTGGCGCCGGTCACTTCGCTGCGGCCGGAAGACTGGACGTGGAAAACAGCACGTTGCAGCACGCGCTGGAAGCTCAGCGTCGGCTGAGTGTCGCGCTCTTCTTCCGTTGCAGGCAGTACGGGTGTGGTCTGTTCGATGAAGGCTTCAAGCTCCTGACGCAGCGCGACCAGGTCCACTGAACACGCTTCAAGCGCTTCGCGGGCCGAAGGGTTGCTAAGCAGCGCCAGCAACAAGTGCTCGACGGTCATGAACTCATGACGGTGCTCGCGCGCTCTGGCGAAAGCCATGTTTAAACTGAGTTCCAGTTCTTGATTGAGCATAGGCACCTCCCCCAAGTTTATTGCCTGCATTCAGGCTTTTTCTAGCGTACACAACAACGGATGTTCGTTCTCCCTCGCATACTGGTTCACCATCGATACTTTGGTTTCTGCGACTTCTGCGGTAAACACCCCGCAAATCGCTTTACCTTGATAGTGAACCGTCAGCATCAGTTGCGTTGCACGTTCAACATCATAAGAAAAGAATTTTTGTAACACGTCAATAACAAACTCCATTGGAGTGTAGTCATCATTGACTAATATCACTTTATACATAGATGGCGGTTTAAGCGCATCTTTAACTTCGTCCTCAATTAGCTGATCGAAGTCCAACCAGTCTCTCTTACTCATCGTCAGTGTTCATCATCGGTTGCTGTTGCCAACAGGCGGTGGCCTGTCGATGACCAGAGGCTATGCACATCACAAATCTACAATAGATCATAGATAATTATCATCTATTACTTCCATCCGCGACGTCTGTCACATTCCCCGGCAATAGCGTTAACTGCTTCAAATTTTGACGCATTTTTCACCGTCCCCTGGCGTCAATCGCTTGACGCATTTCCTGATTTCTCTAAATTGTAGTGGCGAGAGTTGGCGAGCAAATGAACAACTCGTCACTCCACTACCGGTTCATTCCATCTTACTTATAAGATTTACGAAGGATGTCGAAGTATGGAAATGGGTACTGTTAAGTGGTTCAACAATGCCAAAGGGTTCGGTTTTATCTGCCCTGAGGGCGGCGGCGAAGACATTTTCGCCCATTACTCGACCATCCAGATGGATGGTTACAGAACGCTAAAAGCCGGACAAGCGGTTCGGTTTGATGTTCACCAGGGGCCAAAAGGTAACCACGCCAGCGTGATTGTCCCTGTTGAAGCTGAAGAAACAGAAACAGCCGCATAACTCTTTTGCTTCATTGTGTACATCCCGCCAGCAAAATGCCAGTCCTTCTGACTGGCATTTTTTTATCGCTACTCGCGCGCCAGGGCGTCGACGGGGTCCAGACGAGCCGCATTGCGCGCCGGTAGCCAGCCAAACAGCACCCCGGTCAGCGTGGAGCATAAAAACGCGGTCAATAGCGCCAACGGTGAAAAACCGATCTCCCAGCCGGGTAAAAACAGCTGTAATACAAAGGCAATCAGCAGCGAAAGCGTGACGCCCAGCGCCCCGCCAACCAGGCAAACCAGCACCGCCTCGATCAAAAACTGCTGTAAGACATCGCTGGCCCGCGCCCCGACCGCCATACGGATACCGATCTCCCGCGTGCGTTCGGTGACTGAGACCAGCATAATATTCATCACGCCAATACCGCCGACCACCAGCGCAATCACCGCCACCAGCGTCAGAAACAGCTGTAATGTATGTGTGGTCCGTTCCGCCGTTTTCAAGATGCTGTCCATATTCCAGGTGAAAACATCTTTCTTACCGTGACGCAGTTCCAGTAGACGCAACAGCTGCTGCTCGGCAACCGCGCTGTCGTAGCCTTCATTGACGCGCACGGTGATGGAATTCAGCCACGACTGCCCCATCACCCGGCCAGCCATCGTGGTATAGGGCAACCAGACGCGCAGAATTTTGCTGCTGCCGAACATTGACTGTTTTTCATCCGCCACGCCGATCACCGTCGCAGGCATATTGCCGACCAGAATCACTTCGCCGACGACCCGCGCTTTGTGCGGAAATAGCTGTCGGCGCGCGTTGCTGTCGAGCACCACCACCTGCGCGCGGCTATTTAGCTGAAGCTCGTTAAAGGTATTGCCTTCGCTAAAGGTCATGCCGTAGACGTTAAAGTACTGCGCCCCTACGCCCTCGGCGCTGGCGGCAACGTCGATGTTATTCGCCCGCAGGCGCAGGCTTTTTGATACCGCAGGGGTCGCCGAGCTCACCCACGGCTGTTTCTGAATAGCTAACAGGTCATCGTACTTGAGCGATTGCTGATAGCGGGGATCGTCATCGCCGAAATCCTTGCCGGGATATACATCAATGGTATTGGTGCCGATGGCGCGGATATCGGCCAGCACCATCTGCTTCGCGGCATCGCCCACCACTACAATCGACACCACAGATGCGATGCCGATAATAATGCCGAGCATCGTCAGCAGCGTACGCATTTTATTCGCCGCCATCGCGCGCCAGGCCATGATCAGCGCTTCGCGAAAGCCGCTGCTGAACTGACGCCACGCCGACGGTTCGGCCGCCGTGCGCTGGCGCAGTACGCCGCCTTGCGCCGGACTCAGCGCGGGCGGATTACGCACGATTTCACCGTCGTGGATCTCAATCACCCGCTCCGCCTGGGCCGCCACCTGCGGGTCATGGGTGACGATAATCACCGTATGCCCCTGCGCTTTTAGCTGGTGAAGGATCCCCATGACCTCTTCGCCGGAGCGGCTGTCCAGCGCACCGGTTGGCTCATCCGCCAGAATCACTTCCCCGCCGTTCATCAGGGCACGGGCGATACTCACCCGCTGCTGCTGGCCGCCGGAGAGCTGCGAAGGCTGATATTCAGCTCTGTCGCCCAGCCCCAGCCGAACCAGCAGCTCATGGGCCCGAGCCAGGCGCGCTTTGCGCTCAGCGCCGGCATAAACCGCAGGAACTTCCACGTTCTGCGCCGCGGTGAGATGCGATAACAGGTGATAGCGCTGGAAAATAAAACCGAAATGTTCCCGCCGCAGGCGCGCCAGCTCGTCGCCGTTGAGGCGAGCCACGTCCGTTCCCGCGACCCGGTAGGTACCGCCGGTCGGTTTGTCCAGACAGCCGAGAATATTCATCAGCGTGGATTTCCCGGAGCCGGACGCGCCGACGATTGCCACCATCTCACCGGCTGCAATGTTCAACGTAATGCCTTTCAGCACCTCAACGTTGCCATCGCCGGAGGGGTAGCCGCGGCGAATATCACGCAGTTCCAGTAACGCCGTCATTTCGCCGCTCCGGCCGCACCTTCGCCGATAATGACTTCATCCCCCTCGTCCAGCCCTTTCACCACCGCCACATCGGTGTCGTTACGCGCGCCGATAACAATTTCACGCTCTTTAACTTCACCGGTACGCAGCAGACGCACGTGATAGCGGTTATCGCCGATGGCCTCACCCAGCGCGCTCAGCGGGATGGTGATAACATTTTTCACTTCTGAGAGCTGAATATGCACCTGGGCGGTCATCTCCAGGCGCAGGATGCCCTGCGGGTTCGGCACTTCAAAACGGGCGTAGTAGAAAATAGCGTCGTTGACCTTTTCGGGCGTCGGGAGAATATCCTTCAGCGTTCCTTCATAGCGCGTCAGCGGATCGCCCAGTACGGTAAACCAGGCCTTTTGCCCTGGCTTAAGATGAATGACGTCCGCTTCCGAGACCTGCGCCTTCACCAGCATGGTGCTGAGATCGGCCAGGGTCAAAATATTCGGCGCCTGCTGGGCGGCAATCACCGTCTGCCCCTGCAGGGTGGTGATTTGCGTCACTTCTCCGGACATCGGCGCCAGAATTTTGGTGTAGTCGAGGTTGGTTTTGGCCGTATCCAGGGTCGCCTGATTGCGTTTGACCTGGGCTTCAATCGTGCCGATTTGCGCCTCTTTGACCGCTAAGTCGGTCGCGGCGGTATCGAGGTCCTGGCGAGAGACCAGCTGCCGCTGCGCCAGCTGCTGCTGACGAGCCAGCGTCGCCGCAGATAGCTTACGTTCCGCGCGCGCCTGGTTCAGCTGCGCCCGTAGCTCCATCAACGTCGCTTCGACTTCCTTTATCTGGTTTTCCGCCTGCTCCGGGTCGATAACCCCCAGCAGCTGGTCTTTTTTCACTTTGTCGCCAATCTCGACGCGCAGCGTTTTTAGCTGCCCGCTCACCTGCGCCCCGACGTCCACTTTTTTCAACGCATCGAGCTTACCGGTCGCCAGCACGCTCTGCTGAAGGTCGCCTTTACGCACCACCAGCGTCTGATACTGCGGCAGCGGCGCATTCAGAATTCGCCATCCCCAGACGGCGAGGGCCAGCACGACAATCGCCAGCAGCCACCAAACTTTCCTGCGCTTTCCATTTAATTTCATAACAATTCCTGATGTTTTAACCCGCAGAACCCGCGACAATTCTATCTAAATGCGGCAATAGAATAACGCGCATTTTTAGATGCGCTTCATTTTTGTTTAACTGAAGTTGAGGGTATGCAGATGAAGACCTGCCGGGATGGATAGCCCGGCAGAAAGAGAGAAACAGCGGCCAGCGCTAATCCGCGCGTCCGCGCGCCAGCCATAGCACGCGAGAGAACATTTTTTTCAACAGCGTCGGAATGGCGTCAACCCCGCGCCGTCCGGCCTCCATCGCCACTTCAATCGCCAGGTCGGGCTTAGACGAGCGATGAATCGCTTTGGTGATCACCCGCCGCATATTCATGGGTATATTCATCGGCAGCTGCGCGACCCGGTGATAAACATCGTCGAAGCCCTGACGGTACATAAAATGCTCCATATCCATCGCCGGTAGCGCGGTGAGATGGTCTCGCTCCAGCATTTTATCGTCATTCAACAAACTGCGAACGGTGGCGGCGTATTTCTTCCCGGCTTCATCGCCATCCACCAGCACATGCCACTCAATACCCATTCGCCGGGCGAATTTAATCAGCGGCTTCAAACCCGACTGGGCAAACTCAATGACCTTCACCCCTTCCGCATCAAAGTGATGGCCGCACTGGCGGGCCAGCTCGTTGATAACCCAGGTTTCCGTCTCCCCCTCCACCAGCAGCCAGCAGCGGGCAAACAGCGATGAAGCGCGGTTAAAGCGAATATGAAACGCGATGCGTCGGCTGTCTTCCGCATTCATCCCGCCGGGCCCCAGCCGCCAGGCCGACACTCGTGAAGATTCACGCACCAGCCGACAGACGTGCTCGACGGGCGTTAATGACAGCAGCTCGCCGGAGTTCGTTGTCGTCACCCGCTGCAGCGGCAGTAAATTGAGCAAATGCCAGGCCACCGACAGCATAATGGGATGCAGACGGGTTTCCGGATCCTCAATCAGCAATAGCGGCCGCGCATCGCGATCGAGCCTTACCGTGCCTTTCGCCTGCAGCAGAGTAGAAAACAGCCCCAATAAAATCACCCGATGGCTGCGCCCGCCGGGCTTGTCGATCATCCTGTTGATAATATCCAGGTAGCGCCAGCTGCGCTGTTCATCATGTGAATGACGGCGCATCAGACGATGGCGCGACTGCGCGCTGCTCTGCTCGGCAAAATAGTGCTCCAACAACTGCACCATAGCCGACAGCCCCTGGCGGATCTGCCCATCGGTTAAATTTTGCGGATGATGTACCAGTTCGCGAGAGAGGAAATCAAGCTGGCGAGCGGTAATTTCGATCTGCGGCGAGTGCGGAACGGTGCCGTTGTGGATCCGTCGCATAAAGCGGGCGTCGCGTAGCCGCAGAACCGGCATCAGCCGTACCAGGTGACGGGCGAGTTCATCAATATCGTCAAGCTCCAGCGCTTTCCCTTCACCATCAATAAAGCTGCGCAGGGTCATCACGCTGTCGTCATCGGCAAGCTCCCCCTCCAGGCGATAGAAAACGCGCTGATAGCCATCGTCGCAGGGAACCCAGCAGCTGCTGAGAGGACGATAGCGTCGAACCCGATGGCGACCGGGTTCATTTTCACGGAAGGTCAGGATGATATGCAGATGATGCTCGCGCCCCTGAATATCGCCGGGCGGAAACCAAAAATCTTCCCGAACAAAATGATAGAGGTCGAACTCCGGCGACAGGAGCAGCGTCAGGGCATCCAGCAGGCTGGATTTACCCCAGGCATTTTCGCCAATCAGCACGTTATTTTGTTCCAGCATCAACGATAATCGGTTAATGCCGCGAAAACCGACTATTTCTACGCGCTCAAGATGCATATGCCCTCCGCTCAGTGGCGACTATCTCCTTCAGTTATCAGCAGTATAGCGAGGTGAGCATCAACATGACACTCCGGGCGTCTGCGAATCGCTCATGGCTGCAGGGGGGAATGTGATGCGCCGTACTTCACTTAATTGAGAAACGCATTCATCATTGAAAGTCGTTTTTTTAACCGTTTTTGTTCTACACTTTTAAAAAATCCGACATGAAAAGGAATCCCAACGCATTGTTCTAAATCAAATTACATCAATTTATTTAACTGGTCCCAAGGTGGCGATCGTCCCTAGAATAGCGTCGCTTTATTCTGGTCGTCATTCTTTGTGGCGAAAATAAAGGCCGGCACGAAAACTCGTGCGCGTTTACGTTTTTATTGAGGTGGTTATGTTTAGAAAATTAGCAGCAGAATGCTTTGGTACATTCTGGCTGGTATTTGGTGGTTGCGGCAGCGCCGTTCTGGCTGCGGCATTCCCTGAGCTGGGAATTGGTTTTGCCGGCGTCGCGCTGGCTTTCGGTTTAACCGTATTAACCATGGCTTATGCCGTCGGTCATATTTCCGGCGGACACTTTAACCCGGCGGTAACTTTAGGTTTATGGGCCGGCGGTCGTTTCCCGGCCAGGGACGTGATTGGTTATATTATCGCCCAGGTTGTCGGCGGTATTATCGCCGCCGCTATTCTGTACGTTGTCGCCAGCGGTAAAGCGGGCTTTGACGCCGCCGCTAGCGGATTCGCATCGAACGGCTATGGCGAACATTCTCCCGGCGGTTTCTCCATGCTCTCCGCTATTGTGATTGAGATCGTCCTGACCTGCGGCTTCCTGCTGGTCATTCACGGCGCCACGGATAAAAACGCACCTGCCGGCTTCGCTCCTATCGCTATTGGCCTGGCGCTAACGCTTATCCACCTGATCAGCATTCCGGTCACCAACACGTCGGTAAACCCGGCGCGCAGCACCGCGGTAGCGATATTCCAGGGCGGCTGGGCGCTGCAGCAGCTGTGGCTATTCTGGGTGATGCCGATTATCGGCGGCATTCTCGGCGGCGTGCTCTACCGCACCCTGCTGGAAAAACGCAGCTAAACTTCCCCCACTTTTCTTGAGGCCCGGTGCTGCCGGGCCTTTCTTTTTTTCCACCACTTTACTCAGTCCGGCTATTTGGGTAGTGTCAGGGGCGCTATTTTCATTCTGCAAGGACCAGGTCGTTCATGTTTTCGGGACTTTTAATCATTCTGCTGCCGTTGGTTATAGGCTATCTTATTCCTCTTCATCGGCCATCAGCCCTTAAACTCATCGCGCGACTTCTGAGCTGGATTGTCTACGTTATTCTCTTTTTTATGGGTATTAGCCTGGCCTTCCTGGATAATCTGGCCAGCAACCTCCTGGCGATCCTTCATTATGCGGCGGTCAGCGTCGTTATTATTCTGCTGTGCAATATTGCCGCCCTGATGTGGCTCGAGCAAAAAATGCCCTGGCAAAATCATCATCGTCAGGAAAAATTACCCTCCCGTCTGGCAATGGCTCTGGAATCCCTTCAGCTATGCGGCGTGGTATTTATTGGTTTTATGATTGGTCTGAGCGGCATATCCTTTTTACAACACGCCACCGAGGCCAGCGAATATACCCTGATCTTCCTTTTGTTCCTCATCGGTATTCAACTGCGCAATAATGGCATGACGCTGCGGCAGATCGTACTGAATCGCCGCGGAATGATTGTCGCGGTAGTGGTCATGGTCAGTTCACTGCTGGGCGGTATCATCAACGCCTTTATTCTCGACCTGCCGCTAAAAACCGGCCTAGCCATGGCTTCCGGGTTTGGCTGGTATTCGCTCTCCGGGATCCTGCTGACCGAATCCTATGGCCCGGTAATTGGCAGCGCGGCCTTCTTTAACGATCTTGCCCGCGAGCTGCTGGCGATAATGCTTATCCCCGGACTGGTGCGCCGCAGCCGTTCCACCGCGCTGGGCCTTTGCGGCGCGACATCAATGGACTTTACGCTGCCGGTACTGCAACGCTCTGGCGGGGTGGAGATTGTGCCGGCGGCCATCGTTCATGGCTTCATTCTCAGTCTACTGGTGCCCATATTGATGGCTTTCTTCTCCGCTTAATACCTCTCTGGCGGTAGTCTCCTGCCGCCAATTTTGCGCTAAATCAATCTCCCCGTAAGTTGTATCAGAAATACCTTTTCTCTTCTCGCGCTCGGGCATAACCTTAAACATGTATATTAAATATAACTTTAAAAAAGGTGTGACCATGTTTTGTGTGCAATGTGAACAAACCATCCGTACCCCGGCGGGGAACGGCTGCTCTTACGCGCAGGGTATGTGCGGGAAAACGGCCGAAACGTCCGATCTGCAGGATCTGCTGATTGCCTCTCTGCAGGGGCTCTCCGCCTGGGCGCTTAAAGCCCGTGAATACGGCATCATCGACCACAACATCGATAGCTTTGCGCCGCGCGCTTTTTTCTCCACGCTGACCAACGTTAACTTCGATTCCCCGCGTATCGTTGGCTATGCGCGCGAGGCCATCACCCTGCGTGAAGCGCTGAAAGCCCAGTGCCTGAACATTGATGCCCACGCGACGGTTAACAACCCGATGGCCGATCTGCAGCTGGCGAGCGACGATCTGGGCGACCTGCAGCGCCAGGCGGCGGAATTCACCCCGAACAAAGACAAAGCGGCCATCGGCGAGAACATTCTCGGCCTGCGCCTGCTGTGCCTGTACGGCCTGAAAGGCGCTGCGGCTTATATGGAGCACGCGCACGTTCTGGGTCAGTACGACAACAACATCTACGCCCAGTACCATAAAATCATGGCGTGGCTCGGTACCTGGCCTGCCGATATGAACGCGCTGCTGGAGTGCTCGATGGAAATCGGCCAGATGAACTTCAAAGTGATGAGCATTCTGGACGCTGGCGAGACCACCAAATATGGTCACCCCACCCCGACTCAGGTCAACGTCAAAGCGACCGAAGGCAAATGTATTCTGATTTCCGGCCATGACCTGAAAGATCTGTACAACCTGCTGGAGCAAACCGAAGGTACCGGGGTTAACGTCTACACCCACGGTGAAATGCTGCCAGCGCACGGTTACCCGGAACTGCGTAAATTCAAGCATCTGATTGGTAACTACGGCAGCGGCTGGCAAAACCAGCAGGTTGAGTTTGCCCGCTTCCCTGGCCCGATTGTGATGACCTCTAACTGCATCATCGACCCAACCGTCGGCGCCTATGACGACCGTATCTGGACCCGCAGCATCGTCGGCTGGCCAGGCGTCAATCATCTGGAAGGCGAAGATTTCGCCCCGGTTATCGCCCAGGCGCAGCAGATGGCGGGCTTCCCGTACAGCGAGATCCCGCACCTGATCACCGTTGGCTTCGGTCGTCAGACCCTGCTGGGCGCGGCTGATACGCTGATCGACCTGGTGAGCCGTGAAAAACTGCGCCATATCTTCCTGGTGGGCGGCTGCGACGGGGCGCGCGGCGAACGTAACTACTTCACCGATTTCGCCACCAGCGTACCGGACGACTGCCTGATCCTGACCCTGGCCTGCGGTAAATACCGTTTCAACAAACTCGAATTCGGCGATATCGAAGGTCTACCGCGTCTGGTCGATGCCGGTCAGTGTAACGACGCTTACTCTGCCATCATCCTGGCGGTCACCCTGGCTGAGAAACTGGGTTGTGGCGTGAACGACCTGCCGCTGTCTCTGGTGCTCTCCTGGTTTGAACAGAAAGCGATTGTTATTCTGCTGACCCTGCTGTCGCTGGGCGTGAAAAATATCGTCACCGGCCCGACGGCGCCGGGCTTCTTCACGCCGGACCTGCTGGCCGTTCTCAACGAGAAATTCGGTCTGCGTTCCGTGACCACCGTTGAAGAAGACATGAAGCAGCTGCTGAGCGCGTAAGGAGTAAAGAATGACAATGCCAACTCATCAGTGCCCATGGCGGATGCAGGTTCATCACATCCATCAGGAAACGCCGGATGTATGGACAATTTCGTTGCTGTGCCACGACTATTATCCGTACCGTGCCGGGCAGTATGCACTGGTCAGCGTACGTAATTCAGCGGAGACGCTGCGTGCTTACACCATTTCATCGACGCCGGGAGTAAGCGAGTACATCACGCTGACCATCCGTCGGATTGACGATGGCGCAGGCTCACAGTGGCTGACCCGCGACGTGAAGCGCGGCGACTATATCTGGCTGTCCGATGCCATGGGTGAATTTACCTGTGAAGATAAGGCTGAAGATAAGTTCCTGATGCTGGCTGCTGGCTGCGGCGTTACGCCAATCATGTCAATGCGTCGCTGGTTGGCAAAGTACCGCCCGCAGGCCGATGTGCAGGTGATCTTTAACGTTCGTTCACCGCAAGATGTTATTTTTGCCGACGAATGGCGCGAATATCCGGTGACCTTAGTCGCTGAAAACAATGCCACCCACGGTTTTGTTTCTGGCCGACTGACGACCGATCTGCTGAAAAGCGTACCGGATCTGACCTCTCGTACCGTGATGACCTGCGGCCCGGCGCCGTATATGGATTGGGTTGAGCAGGAGGTGAAAGCGCTGGGCGCGACGCGTTTCTTTAAAGAGCAGTTCTTTACGCCGGTAGCCGAAGCCGCTACCAGCGGCCTGAAGTTCACCAAACTGCAGCCGGCGAAAGCGTTCTACGCGCCGGTCGGCACCACGCTGCTCGAAGCGCTGGAAAGCAATAAGGTGCCGGTTACCGTCGCCTGTCGCGCAGGCGTCTGCGGCTGCTGCAAAACCAAAGTGGTTTCCGGAGAATATACCGTCAGCAGTACCATGACGTTAACCGATGCGGAAATCGCTGAAGGCTACGTGCTGGCCTGCTCCTGCCACCCGCAGGGTGATTTGGTACTGGCTTAACCCTCAGCTGCCGGATGGCGCAACGCCGTCCGGCAATGTTTACCGCCAGGCCGAATTGCCGCCGATGGCATAGCGCCCTGCCCCGAGGAAGGCAATCGCCAGCGCGCCAACAAAGAAATAGACCAGGCTCTCAATCGCCCACGCGCCTACCGCATCCAGCGCAAAGGTTTTGCCCGTCCCCACCATCAGCCAGGCCACGACCATCGTAAACGCCAGCACCAGCGCCGCCGGACGCGTAAGCACTCCCAGAATCAGCAGGCAAGGCGCTACCACCTCGCCCACTAAAACCCCATAAGCGATAAACCCCGGCAATCCTTTTGCTACCAGCATATTGCTGATTCCCCCTACGCCATCAAATAGCTTATGCAACCCGTGAAACAGCATCAGCCCGCCAACGGCAAGTCGTAACAAGAGTTTGCCGAAATCGTCATGGGATAGCAGTTTATTAACAGCATTTAACAGCGATTTAACCATTTGAAATGATTCCTGTTTACCACTTTATGTGAGCTCAGATTATGCGAAGTTTTCGCTGAAAAAAACCAGCGGAAAATGAGAGGTGAAAGCGAGCGTAACTGGCAGTTTCATCTAAGCTTGTAAGCGTTATCACAAAAAGGAGATGGAGAACCATGAAACAGACCGTGGCGGCATACATTGCCAAAACTCTTGAACAGGCTGGCGTTAAACGTATTTGGGGCGTAACCGGGGATTCGCTCAACGGCTTAAGCGACAGCCTGAACCGTATGGGGACCATCGACTGGATGCCCACGCGCCATGAAGAAGTGGCCGCCTTCGCCGCCGGGGCGGAAGCGCAGCTTACCGGCGAACTGGCGGTCTGCGCAGGCTCCTGCGGGCCGGGCAACCTGCATCTGATTAACGGCCTTTTCGACTGCCACCGCAATCACGTTCCGGTTCTAGCCATCGCCGCCCATATTCCTTCCAGCGAAATCGGCAGCGGCTATTTTCAGGAAACGCATCCGCAGGAGCTGTTCCGGGAATGCAGTCACTACTGTGAACTGGTCTCCACCCCGGAACAGATCCCGCAGGTGCTGGCCATCGCCATGCGCAAAGCGGTGATTAACCGCGGCGTCTCGGTAGTGGTGCTTCCCGGCGACGTTGCGCTGAAAGCCGCGCCGGAAAGCGCCAGCAGCCACTGGTACCACGCGCCGCTGCCGCAGGTGACGCCGGCGGAAGAAGAGCTGAAAAAGCTGGCCCAGCTGCTGCGCTATTCAAGCAACATCGCCCTGATGTGCGGCAGCGGCTGCGCCGGAGCGCATAAAGAGCTGGTAGACTTCGCCGAGAAGCTCAAAGCGCCTATCGTTCACGCGCTGCGCGGCAAAGAGCACGTAGAATACGACAACCCTTATGATGTGGGGATGACCGGACTGATTGGCTTCTCCTCCGGCTTCCACACCATGATGAACGCTGACACCCTGGTGCTGCTCGGCACCCAGTTCCCCTATCGCGCCTTCTACCCGACGGACGCGAAAATCATTCAGATTGATATCAATCCCGGCAGTATTGGCGCCCACAGTAAAGTGGATATGGCGCTGGTCGGCGATATTAAATCGACCCTCAGCGCGCTGATGCCGCATCTTGAGGAGAAAACCGACCGTAAGTTCCTCGATAAAGCGCTGGAACACTATCGCGACGCGCGCAAGGGGCTTGATGACCTGGCGAAGCCCAGCGACAAAACAATTCATCCGCAGTATCTGGCGCAGCGCATCAGCCACTATGCCGACGACGATGCCATCTTTACCTGCGACGTGGGTACGCCGACCGTCTGGGCCGCGCGCTATTTGCAGATGAACGGCAAGCGTCGCCTGCTCGGATCGTTCAACCATGGGTCAATGGCTAACGCCATGCCGCAGGCCATCGGTGCGAAGGCCACCGCCCCTGACCGTCAGGTTGTGGCAATGTGCGGCGACGGCGGCTTCAGCATGCTGATGGGGGATTTTCTCTCGCTGGCGCAGATGAAGCTGCCGGTGAAGATCGTTATCTTCAATAACAGCGTACTGGGCTTCGTGGCGATGGAGATGAAGGCCGGGGGCTATCTGACAGACGGCACTGAACTTCACGCCACCAACTTTGCCCGCATCGCCGAAGCGTGCGGCATCAAGGGCATACGTGTTGAAAGCGCGTCAGAGGTTGATGAAGCGCTGCAAACCGCTTTCGCTACCGATGGCCCGGTCCTGGTGGATGTGGTCGTCGCCAGTGAAGAGCTGGCGATGCCGCCGCAAATTAAACTGGAGCAGGCCAAAGGTTTCAGCCTTTATATGCTGCGCGCGATTATCAGCGGCCGCGGCGACGAAGTTATCGAACTGGCGAAAACTAACTGGCTAAGGTAAAAATATCCTTTTCAATTCATACGCAAAATTATTCGTGTTGCCTCAAGGCGGCAAGGCCGAAAATCCCCGGGCGCAGAGATAACTCTGTGACCGGGGTTTGAGGGAGCAGCCAACGCCGGGGCAGCGCGAAGGATGAAGTGTATAAGGATATGACATGATAGATTTACGCAGCGATACCGTTACCCGTCCGGGCCGCGCCATGCTGGAAGCCATGATGGCCGCTCCGGTCGGGGATGACGTGTATGGCGATGACCCGACCGTTAACGAACTCCAGCGCTTTGCCGCCGACCTGGCGGGCAAAGAGGCCGCTATCTTCCTGCCTAGCGGCACCCAGGCCAACCTGGTCGCCCTGCTCAGCCACTGCCAGCGCGGCGAAGAGTATATCGTCGGCCAGGGCGCGCATAACTATCTCTACGAAGCCGGCGGCGCGGCGGTGCTTGGCAGCATCCAGCCGCAGCCAATCGATGCCGCAGCGGACGGTTCCCTGCCGCTGGATAAAGTCGCGGCCAAAATCAAACCGGACGATATCCATTTCGCCCCTACCCGGCTGCTGTCGCTGGAAAACACCCATAACGGCAAAGTGCTGCCGCGTGAATATCTCAAAGATGCCTGGGAGTTTACGCGCCAGCGCGGCCTGGGGCTGCACGTTGACGGGGCGCGTATTTTTAACGCCGTCGTGGAATACGGCTGCGCGCTGCGCGAGATCGCCCGCTACTGCGACTCCTTCACCATCTGCCTGTCTAAAGGACTCGGCGCGCCGGTAGGCTCGCTGCTGGTGGGGAGCGAAGAGTACATTCACCGCGCTATCCGCTGGCGGAAAATGGTCGGCGGCGGGATGCGTCAGGCCGGTATTCTGGCGGCCGCGGGCCTGTATGCCCTGCAGAACAACGTCGCGCGCTTAAAAGAGGATCACGACAACGCCGCGTGGATGGCGGAGCAGCTGCGCGCCGCCGGCGCCGAGGTGACGCGTCATGATACCAATATGCTGTTTGTTCGCGTCGGTGAAGCGCGCGCCGCCGCGCTGGGCGAGTATCTGCGCGAACGCGGGGTGCTGATCAACGCCTCGCCCATCGTGCGCCTGGTGACGCATATTGACGTTAACCGCCAGCAGCTCACCGAGGTGGTTAGCCACTGGCAGGCATTTTTAAACCGTTAAGGAGTCCGGCGTGTCGCAGCGAATTCTGGTGCTTGGCGCCAGCGGTTATATCGGCCAGCATCTGGTGAAAAGGCTCAGCGAGCAGGGCTTCACCGTGCTGGCGGCGGCACGCCAGATCGACAGGCTTAAAAAACAGCAGCTCCCCGGCGTCGAGTGCTATTCGCTCGATTTAAACCAGCCGGACGCGCTACCCGCCCTGCTGGCGCAGGCTGATACCGTTTACTATCTGGTGCACGGGATGGGCGAAGGCGGGGACTTTATCCGCCACGAACGGCGGGTCGCCCTCAACGTTCGCGACGCGCTGCGCAAGTCGCCGGTGAACGAAGTCATCTTTCTCAGTTCCTTACAGGTGGAGAAGCAGGAGCAATCCGATCATCTGCGCGCCCGCCAGATCACCGGCGATCTGCTGCGCGAATCAGGCGTTCCGGTAGCGGAAGTTCGCGCCGGCATTATCGTCGGCGCCGGTTCCGCCGCCTTCGAAGTGATGCGCGATATGGTCTACAACCTGCCGGTGCTGACGCCGCCGCGCTGGGTGCGCTCGCGCACCACGCCGATTGCGCTGGAAAATTTACTCTACTATCTGCTGCAGTTGCTAAACCATCCGGCCCGCGAGCATCGGGTGTTTGAAGCCGCCGGACCGGAAATTTTGAGCTATCAGCAGCAGTTCATCCGCTTTATGGCGGTCAGCGGCAAACGCCGCCCGCTGATCCCCATCCCTTTCCCGACCCGCTGGATTTCGGTGTGGTTTCTCAACGTCATTACCTCAGTGCCGCCAACCACGGCCAAAGCGCTGATCCAGGGGCTAAAGCACGATCTGATTGCCGACGATCGGGCCCTGCGGGCCTTAATTCCTCAACCGCTTATCGCGTTTGATGAAGCGGTGCGCCTTACGCTTAAAGAAGAGGAGCAGCTGGTGAACTCCAGCGACTGGGGCTACGATGCGCAGGCCTTCGCCCGCTGGCGGCCCGAGTACGGCTACTATCCGAAACAGGCAGGCTGTACCGTTAACACTTCCGCCAGCCTTGCTGCGCTGTGGAAGGTAGTCAACCAAATTGGCGGCAAAGAGGGCTATTTCTTCGGCAACGCTCTGTGGAAAACGCGCGGGGCGATGGATCTGCTGGTCGGTCACCGGCTGGCAAAAGGTCGCCCGGAAAATGAATATCTGCAGACCGGCGATGCGGTGGACAGCTGGAAGGTGATTATCGTCGAGCCGGAAAAGCAGTTGACGCTGTTATTCGGCATGAAAGCGCCCGGCCTTGGCCGCCTGAGCTTTACCCTGCGCGATAAAGGCGATCATCGCGAACTGGACGTGCGCGCCTGGTGGCACCCGCACGGTATGCCGGGGCTTTTCTACTGGCTGCTGATGATCCCGGCGCATCTGTTTATTTTTCGCGGTATGGCGCGACGCATCGCCCACCTGGCGGAGCAAATCACCATCAAATAGAGTATAGGTGCAGAATTCTTTCATGATTCTCATTGCATCGTAGTCAGAATCACGGAAAAATGCGCACGAAATTCTTTTGTTAAACAGTGGATCGATATGAAGGTACTGGTTACCGGTGCGACCAGCGGATTGGGCCGCAACGCGGTGGAATATCTGCGTAACAGGGGCATTAGCGTCAGAGCGACCGGGCGCAACGAAGCGATGGGCAAGCTTCTGAGCAAAATGGGCGCAGAGTTCGTCCCTGCGGACTTAACCGAGCTGGTCTCTTCGCAGGCCAAAGTGATGCTCGCCGGTATCGATACCCTGTGGCACTGTTCCAGCTTTACCTCGCCGTGGGGCACCCAGCAGGCCTTCGATTTAGCTAACGTGCGCGCGACCCGGCGTCTCGGCGAGTGGGCGGTTGCCTGGGGCGTGCGCAACTTCGTGCATATCTCTTCGCCGTCGCTCTATTTTGATTATCACCATCATCGCGATGTTGCGGAGGATTTCCGCCCGCAGCGTTTCGCCAACGAATTCGCCCGCAGCAAGGCGGCAAGCGAAGATGTGATCAATCTGCTGGCGCAGGCCAACCCAAATACCCGTTTTACAATCCTGCGTCCGCAAAGCCTGTTTGGCCCGCATGATAAAGTGTT
Organism: Klebsiella sp. CN_Kp106; assembly: GCF_040064575.1. Taxonomy (NCBI): domain Bacteria; kingdom Pseudomonadati; phylum Pseudomonadota; class Gammaproteobacteria; order Enterobacterales; family Enterobacteriaceae; genus Klebsiella; species Klebsiella sp. CN_Kp106. The sequence continues at coordinate 27,043 of NZ_JBEAIG010000016.1, forward strand.
TATCCCGCGCCTGGCGCAGATGATGCAGCACTACGGCAGCGTCCTGTTGCCGCGCGGCGGCAGCGCGCTGGTGGATATGACCTACTATGAAAACGCGGTACACGCGATGTGGCTCGCCAGCCAGCCGCAGAGTGACCTTCTGCCCTCGGCCCGCGCGTACAACATTACTAACGGCGAACCGCAAACCCTGCACAGCATTGTGCAGAAACTCATAGACGAGCTGGGGATTAAGTGCCGCATCCGTTCGGTTCCCTATCCCATGCTGGATATCATCGCCCGCAGCATGGAACGCTTTGGCAATAAGTCAGCGAAAGAGCCCGCATTTACCCACTACGGCGTCTCTAAGCTGAACTTTGATTTTACTCTTGATATCTCCCGCGCCCAGCAGGAGCTAGGCTATCAGCCGGTCATCACGATGGATGAAGGGATTCTCCGCACCGCCGCGTGGTTGAAGGACCACGGCAAGCTGCACTATTAACCACGCCCGTACTTTTCCAGCAGCGCTTCGGCTATCGCCAGGGTTTGCGCATCGGCAACCCCGTCCCAGCGCGCGGGACGGAAGTGCATCTGGAAAGCCATAATGACCCGCTTCTGCTGCGCTGGCGTCATTTCCGGCGTCACCTGATAGCCGTAGCGCGCCAGGACGTCCAGCAGCGCTGCGGCGTCTACCGGCTCGTATGACGGACGGCCCTGCAGATAAAATGCCACGCGCCGGGCATCAGGCCATGCGCCAATCCCCTGCTCGGCCAGCCTGCGCCACGGGAACAGCGGCCCCGGATCGTCTTTGCGCTGCGGCGCGATATCCGCATGGGCGACCACGTTCTGCGGCGCGATGTGGTAGCGGGCGATAATATCTTTCGCCAGCGGGATCAGGGCGTCAATCTGCGCCGGATTAAACGGCGTAAAGCTTTTCACCCCCGCCGTTTTTTGCCAGCCGCGGTTCTCCAGCTCGATGCCAATCGAAGTGTCGTTAATGCGCGTGCTGCCGCGCCAGAAGCTGACACCCGCATGCCAGGCCAGTTCCTCTTCCGGCACCAGCTGCCAGATCCGCGGTTTGCCTCCGTGCAGCGGCGGTTTCTCCGGGATCAGGTAGTGAGAGCTCACCTGGTTATCCGTCAGCGTCGCCAGCGAAACGTCGAAATCATCGGCAGTGTAGTGAATCACCAGCACTTTGATGCGCGGATAAGCCGCCTGCGCCGGATGGCGCGTATCCAGCTGATAGCCATCGCGATCGATAATACCTTTTTCGCTGGCGCAGCCCGCCAGCAGCAGCGCCAGCAGTACGCCTGCCCGGCAAGCTCTCATCGGCGGGTCTTCACCGCGGTGCCGCTAACGCTGACCATCAGCATGCTGCTATCTTTACCTACGGTTTCGTAGTCAATATCAATCCCGACCACCGCATTGGCGCCCAGCGCCTTCGCCTGCTCGCTCAGCTCTTCAAACGCAATTTCACGGGCCTTACGCAGCTCCTTTTCATAGGCGCCGGAACGACCGCCGACGATATCGCGGATGCTGGCGAAAAAATCGCGGAATACGTTGGCGCCGAGAATCGCTTCCCCCGTGACGACGCCGCAGTATTCAATGATGGGCTGACCTTCGAGGGTCGGAGTGGTGGAAAATTGCATGATGAAACTCCTTCTTTAGCGTTCAATGCGTTAGCTCTAAGGGTCAAGCACAATCCCTATCTGATACACTATGCTTGAAAAGATATTCTAACGTAGTGAGCTCATAAGGAAATCATCATGCGCTACAAAGTTCTTGCATTAGTCCTCCCCTGCGCGCTGGCGCTCAGCGCCTGTACTACCGTCACGCCTGCGTACAAAGATAACGGCACCCGCAGCGGCCCCTGCATCGAAGGCGGCCCGGATGACGTAGCGCAGAAGTTTTATGACTACCAGGTACAGCACCGCAACAGCGATTTAACCGCGCTGCGCCCATACCTGAGCGACGGTCTGGCAAAACTGCTGAACGACGCGCGTCAGGACCCGTCTAACAACGCCCTGCTGCAGTCGAATCTTTTCTCCAGTAGCACAACGCCAGCCGACAGCGCCGATGTCGCCAGCGCCTCCACCATCCCTAATCGCGACGCGCGCAATATTCCCCTGCGCGTGGAGCTGAAACAGGGCACCCAAAGCTGGAAAGACGAAGTGCTGATGATTCAGGAAGGCCAGTGCTGGGCCGTGGATGACGTGCGCTATCTCGGCAACAATGCCCATGCGCCGGCGGGCACCCTGCGTCAGAGTCTGGAAAAACGCTAATCCAGGCGTTGGGCCGCTCGGGCCGAATGAAATAACCCCGGTAAAATGTCGGCATTTCCGCTGGTAATGCCGACATTGACTTATCCCACCTTCACGAAGCCATATTTTGTGCTAACTTTAAATGTAAACATGGTTTACATTTAACTTTTAACGCATAAATATTGCATAACTATTCTGCCAAAGGTACTATTTGCGGCCTCAATTGCTATATGTATCAGACTGCCCAGATGAGCATAAAATTAAACGGCATTAATTGCTTCTACGGCGCACACCAGGCGCTGTTCGACATCACGCTGGATTGCCCGCAGGGGGAAACGCTGGTGCTGCTCGGCCCAAGCGGTGCCGGTAAAAGCTCGCTGCTGCGCGTCCTTAATCTGCTGGAGATGCCGCGTTCCGGTACGCTGCATATCGCCGGAAATCATTTCGACTTTACCAAAGCGCCTTCTGACAAAGCCATTCGCGAGCTGCGCCAGAACGTGGGTATGGTGTTCCAACAGTACAATCTGTGGCCGCATCTGACCGTGCAGCAAAATCTGATTGAAGCTCCCTGCCGCGTGCTCGGTTTGAGCAAAGATCAGGCTCTCGCCCGCGCTGAAAAGCTGCTCGAACGTCTGCGCCTGAAACCCTATAGCGATCGCTACCCGCTGCATCTTTCCGGCGGCCAGCAGCAGCGCGTTGCTATTGCCCGCGCCCTGATGATGGAACCGCAGGTTCTGCTGTTCGATGAACCCACGGCGGCGCTCGATCCAGAAATCACCGCCCAGATCGTCAGTATTATCCGCGAACTGGCTGAAACCGGTATTACGCAGGTTATCGTCACCCACGAAGTGGAAGTGGCGCGCAAAACAGCCAGCCGCGTGGTCTATATGGAAAATGGCCATATCGTTGAACAAGGTGATGCCGGCTGCTTCGCGCATCCGCAGACCGACGCGTTTAAAAACTATCTTTCACATTGATGTTTTCGGGGAAATGACGATGAAAAAAGTACTGATTGCCGCTCTTCTTGCGGGCATGAGCCTCTCCGCTACCGCAGCCCAGACCATTCGTTTCGCCACCGAGGCCTCCTACCCTCCGTTTGAATCGATCGATGCCAATAACAAAATTGTCGGCTTTGATGTCGATCTGGCGAACGCGCTGTGTAAAGAGATTGATGCCACCTGCACCTTTACCAACCAGGCTTTCGACAGCCTGATTCCCAGCCTGAAGTTCCGCCGTTTCGACGCGGTCATGGCCGGGATGGACATCACCCCTGAGCGTGAAAAACAGGTGCTGTTCACCACCCCGTACTATGAAAACTCCGCGCTGTTCGTCGGCCAGCAGGGTAAATTCACCAGCATTGACGCCCTGAAAGGCAAGAAAGTCGGCGTGCAGAACGGCACCACTCACCAGAAATTCATCACCGACAAACACCCGGAAATCACGACCGTTCCTTACGACAGCTACCAGAATGCGAAGCTGGACCTGCAGAACGGCCGTATTGATGCCGTATTCGGCGATACCGCCGTGGTGACCGAATGGCTGAAGAGCAATCCGAAGCTGGCCGCGGTGGGCGACAAGGTGACCGATAAAGACTACTTCGGCACCGGTCTCGGCATTGCGCTGCGCCAGGGCAATACCGAACTGCAGCAGAAATTTAACGCTGCGCTGGAAAAAGTGAAAAGCGATGGGACTTACCAGTCTATCTATAACAAATGGTTCCAGAAGTAACGCTGAATGAACGAATTTTTTCCATTAGCAAGCGCCGCCGGGATGACCGTCGGCCTTGCCGTTTGCGCCCTGATCATCGGCCTGGTGCTGGCGATGCTCTTTGCCGTCCTCGAGTCGGTAAAGCTGCGTCCGGTCGCCTGGCTCGCAACCGGCATTGTCACCCTTTTGCGCGGACTACCGGAAATTCTGGTGGTTCTGTTTATCTATTTTGGTTCCTCACAGCTGCTGCTGACCCTTTCTGATGGTTTTACGATCAATCTCGGCATTGTGCAGATCCCGGTACAGATGCAGATTGAAAATTTTGACGTCAGCCCGTTCCTCTGCGGGGCTATCGCGCTTTCTCTGCTGTATGCCGCTTACGCATCGCAAACGCTGCGCGGGGCGCTTAAAGCCGTTCCGCAGGGGCAATGGGAATCCGGTCAGGCGCTGGGATTATCGAAAGCCGCTATTTTCTTTCGCTTAGTGATGCCGCAAATGTGGCGCCATGCGCTGCCGGGACTCGGCAACCAGTGGCTGGTGCTGCTGAAGGATACCGCGCTGGTGAGCCTGATCAGCGTCAACGATCTGATGCTGCAAACTAAAAGCATCGCCACCCGAACCCAGGAGCCGTTTAACTGGTATATCATCGCGGCGGCAATCTATCTGGTCATCACCCTGTTGAGTCAGTACATTCTGAAACGTATTGACCAGCGTGCGACGCGCTTCGAACGGAGACCAGGCTGATGCTTGATTACTTACCCGAACTGCTAAAAGGGCTGCATACCAGCCTGACGCTGACCGCAGCCTCTATCGTCGTGGCGCTGATTCTGTCGCTGATTTTCACCATCATTCTGACGCTAAAAACGCCGGGGCTGGTGTGGATCGTGCGCGGCTATATCACGCTGTTTACCGGCACGCCGCTGCTGGTGCAGATCTTCCTGATTTACTACGGCCCGGGACAGTTCCCGTCGCTGCAGGAGTATCCGGTACTCTGGCATCTGATTTCCGAGCCCTGGCTCTGCGCGCTGATCGCCCTTTCTCTCAACAGCGCCGCTTATACCACGCAGCTGTTTTATGGCGCCATTCGCGCCATCCCGGATGGCCAGTGGCAATCCTGCGGCGCGCTGGGAATGAGTAAGAAAGATACGCTGGCGATCCTGCTGCCGTACGCCTTTAAACGTGCCCTCTCCTCCTACTCCAACGAAGTGGTGCTGGTGTTCAAGAGTACGTCTCTGGCCTACACCATTACCCTGATGGAAGTGATGGGTCACAGCCAGCTGCTCTATGGGCGTACCTATGATGTGATGGTGTTCGGCGCCGCTGGCATTGTCTATCTGGTGGTCAATGGCCTGCTGACGCTGTTGATGCGCCTGGTGGAACATAAAGCGCTGGCCTTTGAGCGACGCAATTAAAAACGCATAAAAAGCCAAATCAAGACGGATAAGCTCACTGAATTATCCGTCTTTTTTTATTCTAATTAAAATAAATATCCATGATTATTGAATATAAATTCATTTAGTGGCATTGTTACTCCCAGCCGCAGACACGGCACAACATCATAAGATTGACCGACGGGAGTTCCACAATGAAAAAGTTAGTTCTGGCCGCACTGCTTAGCACTTTCGCCTTTGGCGCCGCTGCCGCAGAAAAAATCAGCTTTGGCGTTTCTGCAACTTACCCACCGTTTGAATCGATGGACGCCAATAACCAGATCGCCGGTTTCGACATCGATCTGGCAAACGCGCTGTGTAAGCAGATGCAGGCTGAGTGTACGTTTACCAACCATGCCTTCGACAGCCTGATCCCGGCGCTCAAATTTAAGAAATATGATGCGGTCATCTCCGGCATGGACATTACCCCGGAGCGCAGCAAGCAGGTGGCGTTTACCGACCCGTACTACGCTAACTCCGCGCTGGTTATCTCGAAGAAAGATGCCTTCCACTCTTTTGCCGATCTGAAAGGTAAGCGTATCGGGATGGAAAACGGCACCACGCACCAGAAATACCTGCAGGATAAACATCCGGAAGTGAAAACCGTAGCTTACGATAGCTACCAGAATGCGTTTATCGACCTGAAAAATGGCCGTATTGATGGGGTGTTTGGCGATACCGCCGTGGTCAACGAGTGGCTAAAAACCAACCCGCAGCTGGGCGCGGCAACGCCGAAAGTCACCGACGCGCAGTACTTCGGTACCGGCCTCGGCATTGCGGTACGCCCGGATAACAAAGCGCTGCTGGAAAAACTGAACGCCGCGCTGAAGGCGATTAAAGCCGACGGCACCTACGAGAAAATCAGCAAGCAGTGGTTCCCGGAGTAAGCATTTCCCGGAGGCGGCGCTTGACGCGCCTGTCCGGGCTACCGGCCCGCAGACAGCCGTGGCCCCGTAGCCCGGGCAAGCGCAGCGCGG
>NZ_JBEAIG010000017.1:0-28733 GCF_040064575.1 Klebsiella sp. CN_Kp106
CGCAGACAACGCATCTGCGGCGTGAAAGGCCCCTTACATTTAACCAAGAATTTCGCGTTGCAGAAAGGCGTCAAGACCCGAAATCCCCGGGAGCTTACATCAGTAAGTGACCGGGGTTGAGGGGCGCAGACAACGCATCTGCGGCGTGAAAGGCGCAGGTTAAATTATTTGGCGTCGGTCGCCGTACCATTAGCATGCCAGGTAAACACGCCGAACTCGAAGCCCTTCAGATCGCCCTTCTCGTTCCAGGTGAGCGGCCCCATTACGGTGTCGACCGTTGCGCCCTTCAGGTATTTAGCGATTTCAGCCGGATCTTCAGACTGATTCAGGCCTGCTTGCAGCGACTGCAGCGCGGCATAGGTGGTCCACACGAACGCGCCGCTTGGATCCTGTTTCTTCGCTTTGATCGCATCCACAATCGGTTTGTTCGCCGGAACCTGGTCGTAGTTCTTCGGCTTGGTGACCAGCATACCTTCCGCAGAAGCGCCCGCGATGTTAGACAGCGACACGTTCGCTACCCCTTCCGGCCCCATAAACTGCGTTTTCAGGCCAGCGGCGCGAGACTGACGCAGGATCTGCCCCATCTCCGGGTGATAGCCGCCGTAGTAAACGAAGTCGATATTCTCTTTCTTCAGACGCGCCACCAGGGTAGAGAAGTCTTTCTCACCGGCGGTGATACCGTCAAAGAACACCACGTTAGCGCCGCCCTTCTTCAGGTTATCCTGTACCGCGCGGGCCAGGCCCTCGCCATACTGCTGTTTGTCGTGGACAATCGCGATGCGCTGCGGCTTCACTTTTTCCAGAATATATTTGGCAGCGGTTGGCCCCTGATCGGAGTCCAGACCGGTGGTGCGCAGAATCAGATGATAGCCGCGAGCCGTCAGCTCCGGCGCGGTGGCCGCCGGGGTGATCATCAGCACGCCTTCATCTTCATATATATCAGAGGCCGGCTGGGTGGAAGAAGAGCACAGGTGACCGATAACGTATTTGATACCGTCGTTAATCACTTTGTTAGCGACGGCAACCGCTTGCTTCGGGTCACAGGCGTCGTCGTATTTTACCATCTGCAGCTTATTGCCTTTGATACCGCCTTTGGCGTTGATATCGGCAATGGCCTGCTCTGCGCCAGTAAACTCCTGGTCACCGTACTGCGCTACCGGACCGGACATCGCGCCAACAACGGCGACTTTGATATCTTCGGCCATTGCCGTACCGCTCATGATTAAGGCAATACATCCTGCCAGTAACGCTTTACCCTTCATATTCATCCTGAGGCTCCCCATTATTATGGTTTTTGCATTTGTTGTGATGTTGTTTATTAGCGCATTATTCTAATTAGACACATAAGAAAAGCATATGATAGTTAGATTAGGGTCTGCCGCCTGCGCTTTTGCAGCACACTATGCTAAACATACCGTCATTCAGGAGAATTGGAAACGATAAAATTGCGGAGTATGTAACAGATAAGTGACAAATAAAAACCCGCGCCGGAATAAACCGAACGCGGGGGCATGAGCAACGCGACTACCAGCCCGCAGGCAGGTAGCCAAAGGCCGAAGCGATGGCGTAGGCGGCGCTGCAAAGATAGAGCAATACGATGAAGATCTGGATTAAGGGATGCGTGATTAGCGCCGGGCAGGTCCAGCCGGGGGTGATGTCACCCTGCCGACGCGAGCCTTTGAGGATCAGGATCGGCATGATAGATAAAATCACCCCGCTAAATACCCCGGCAAAATAGAGCGCGTTCACGAAGGACACCATCCCGCTATAGGCCAGAATAAAAGGCGGCACGGCGACCACTAACAGCACCTTAAAGCGTTTGAACGGCTGCTCGTCGTTGCCCAGGCGAAACTGATCGAAAATATTGGTCAGGAAGCTTCCGCCCAGCCCCCAATAGGAGGTCAGCATCGCGCAGAGCGCAAAAAGATTTGCCGAGAAGAAAGCCCACTCGCCGAGCGCCCTGCCCCAGGAAATGGTTGCCACATCAGAAATATTATCCAACCCGCTTAATGCAATCACCGAAAGCGGGACCAGCGCCAGCAGGCAAAAGGTTAATAACATCCCCACCATAATGGCCTTCGGCAGCTTCTCCGGTTTATCGGCGAAGCCGCGCGCCATTTCCGGCACGATATACTGCGCGGAGAAGCAGAACGCGACCACATTAAACACTGGCACCATATACAGCCAGTTGCCGTCGAGCAAATAACCGACGCTGGCGGTCTCTTTCAGCAACGTCGCGGCAACCAAAATGGTTATCATAACGACCATGCCGATACTGATAAATTTCTCACCCCGGCCAATCGCCTTCAGGCCGAGATAAAGCACCCCGGCCGCCGGAATAAAAAACAGCGCGCTGCCCAGGGCCGGCGAGATGCCGAATAACGAATGCAGGAGTTTACCGCTGCCGGTCATATAAGCCGTCAGCGCGCCGACGCTGTTGACGCAAACGGAGAGGAACATCATCAGCGCGCCAAAGCGGCCGACGTAGCGCTGCGACAGGCCGCTAAGCTGCAGATGCTTACGCGTGCGCAGCGTCGATTCCGCCACGTAGAGCATGGTGATGGTCGTCAGGCTACCGACCACAATCAGCCAAAACAGCAGCGGCAGAAAGCCCGCTTTGCTGGAGGCATAGGCGATGGATAGCACCCCAGCGCCGATATTGGTGCCGACGATCATCGACACGCCTTCAATGAAACTGAGGGATTTTGCAGGTACAGCGGTACGCTCCCGGCTCGTCAGAGCCGGAGAAAAGGTGGAGTTGTCAGACATAATATTTTCCGTTTTATTCCGGCAGCGTGCGCCGCCGGAAAAAAGGTGATATCAGGGTGATAAACACTCACGCTGAGCATAGCTGGTCAGAAAGCGGCGTCCTGTTTCTCTTCGGCTTCCCTGCCGCCGCAGCCTGACCGGGCGAAAAGTTAGCGCTTCAGCACGCGGGCCAGAATATCCAGCGCCTTCGTAAACTGCGCATCCGGAATCGTTAACGGATAGAGGAAGCGAATAACGTTGCCATAGACGCCGCAGCTCAGCAGCAGCAGGCCGTTCTCCTGGGCTTGTTGCTGGATTTGACGGGTGATCTCCGCCGACGGCTCGCCGGTTTGCGGATCGTTAAACTCCACCGCCACCATCGACCCCTGGCCGCGTACGTCAGCAATGGCCGGGCAGCTTTGACGCGCCTGATTCAGCACCTCTTTCAGATGGCTGCCTAAGCGCTCAGCGCGCTGGCACAGCTGTTCTTCTTCAATCACGTCCAGCACCGCGTGCGCCGCCGCGACCGCCAGCGGGTTACCGGCATAGGTGCCGCCCAGACCGCCCGGCGCAGGCGCATCCATCACCTCAGCGCGACCTACCACGCCGGAGAGCGGGAAACCGCCGGCCAGGCTTTTGGCCATCGTCATCAGGTCAGGCTTCACATCATAGTGCTGCATCGCAAATAGCTTGCCGGTGCGCGCAAAGCCGGTTTGTACTTCATCGGCAATCAGCAGAATGCCGTGGGTATCGCACAGCGCGCGCAGCGCCTGCATAAACTCAGGCGGGGCAACGTTAAAGCCGCCTTCCCCCTGAATCGGCTCCAGCACAATCGCCGCCACCTGATCGGCCGCGATATCGGCTTTGAAAATGCGCTCCAGGCTCTTCATCGCGTCGGCGGTGGTAATGCCATGGGCGGCGTTAGGGTAGACGGCGTGATAAACCGAGCCCGGGAACGGGCCGAAACCAATCTTGTAAGGCGCCACTTTGCCGGTCAGCGCCATGGTCATAAACGTACGGCCGTGGAAGCCGCCGCCGAAGGTAATCAACCCCGGACGGCCGGTATAAGCGCGCGCGATTTTCACCGCGTTTTCAACGGCTTCCGCCCCGGTGGTAAAGAACGCCGTTTTTGCCGGACCGTCAATCGGCGCCAGTTCGTTAATCCGCTCGGCCAGCGTGACATAGCTTTCGTACGGGACAATCTGGTAAGCCGTGTGGGTAAAGGCCTGCAGCTGCTGTTCAACGGCGGCAACGATTTTGGGGTGGCGATGGCCGGTATTCAGCACCGCGATGCCGGCGGCGAAATCGATCACCTCATTCCCTTCAATATCCCACAGCGTAGCGTTCTCCGCTTTCTCAACAAAGTAGCTGCACATCACCCCTACGCCGCGCGGAGTCGCCTGCTGGCGACGCTGATTCAGTTCTGAACTTTTCACCGAGAATCTCCTGTCATGTGTGTCACGTTATCGCAACAAATCCGAAACTATGTCGTTTATTTACACAGGATTTGGCCCTATAATCGAGTACCAATTCAGATTATCTGAGGGATCCAATTGCGTTCGCTTATCGCAGACCTGGTGCTGGTCAGATTGCAGAAAGAAACCGATCCGCTCCTGCACAAGCGCCTTTACAAGGCGATTCGCCACGCCATTCTGGATGGTTCTCTCCCGCCCCATAGCCGCCTGCCCCCTTCACGGGATCTGGCGGGAGAGCTGAAAATGTCTCGCAACACAATTTTAACAGTTTACGAACAATTGCTGGCTGAGGGGTATGTCGTGTCCCGTCGCGGCAGCGGAACATTCGTCGCGAAAACGCTGCCCGATATGTTTCTTCCAACCAGCAGCGCCAGTGAAAGCAGCCCTGCGCCAGCAGCCAGCGCGCCCATCTCCCGACGCGGCCAGCATCTGCTGGGGCACATCAGCGCCAGCCCGCGTCAGTGGGGGGCATTTATCCCCGGCGTACCGGACGTCAATGCGTTTCCCCACCCGCTGTTCAGTAAAATCCAGGCGCGTATCAGCCGCCGTCCAAAACCCGAACAGCTCAGCTATAGCTGTAACGGCGGAACGGCCGAGCTGCAGCACGCGTTGGTGGACTATCTGAGAGTAGCGCGCGGCGTTCAGTGCCAGGCAGATCAAATTCTTATTACTGAAGGGATCCATCAGGCTATCGACCTGATCACCCGCATGCTGTGCGACCGCGGCGATCTCGCCTGGGTGGAGGAGCCGTCCTACTGGGGCATTCGCCATGTGCTGGCGATGAATGAAGTGCGGGCCGAGCCCGTGGTGGTTGATGCCAGCGGCCTGTGCCCGCCCGAAAGCATAGCCGAAGCCCCGCGGCTGATCTTCGTTACGCCATCCCATCAGTACCCCCTCGGCGCGGTAATGAGCCTTGAGCGCCGACAGCGCCTGCTCACTCTGGCCCATCAGCACGGCAGCTGGATTGTGGAAGATGATTACGACAGCGAGTTTCGCTTTTCCGGTCAGCCGATCCCGGCGCTACAGGGCTTAGTCCCCGAAGCGCCGGTGGTCTACGTCGGTACGTTCAGTAAAACGCTCTACCCGGGGCTGCGGCTGGGCTACGTCGTGCTGCCTCGCCCGCTGGCGGCTGAACTCAAAAACGCCCACGCCGAGCTCTACCGCGGCGGCCATTCGCTTATCCAGCTGGCGCTGGCGGAATTTATCAACGCCGGTCATTACTCGGCACACATTCGCCGCATGCGTCTGCTCTACAGCCGCCGTCGCGTCTTTTTGACCGAGCTGATTCAGCGGCACTGCGGGCCGCACGCGCTGTCGGACTTCAGCGATAATGCCGGACTGCATCTGATCCTGAATTTGCCGGATGAGGCGGATGACGTGGCGATTGCCCGCGATGCCAACGCGCGCCATATTTTAGTGCGTCCGCTGTCGCGCTATTACCTGACGGCGCAGCGGAAGAAAGGGCTGTTGATGGGTTTTGCTTCGCAGCCGGAAACGCAGATGGAACCGGCGTTCAACGTCCTGCTTGAGTGTCTGAAAATGCACTGCCCGCAGGCGCTGGCGGAGGCAGAAAAACAAAACGCCCCATCGTAATGTGGGGCGTTATCGGGGGACTGGCGCTCAGATTAGGCTTCGATAGCGGCGCGCAGTTTTTTCATGGCGTTCTTTTCAAGCTGACGTACACGTTCAGCCGACACGCCGTAGCGGTCTGCCAGCTCCTGCAGCGTGGACTTGTTGTCTTCGTCCAGCCAGCGGGCGCGGATGATGTCCTGGCTACGTTCGTCAAGACCCTGCATCGCGTCGGTCAGCTTGTTTGCCGCCTGCTCTTCCCAGTTATCGTCTTCAATGCCGTCGGCAAAGTTAGACGTTTTATCCTGCAGATAGAGCACCGGCGCCATCGGCTGGCTATCGGACTCATCATCCGACGACATGTCGAAGGTCATGTCCTGCGCCGCCATACGTGACTCCATCTCACGCACGTCTTTGCTCGACACGCCCAGCTCGCGGGCCACCATTTCGACTTCATCCTGGTTAAACCAGCCCAGACGCTGCTTGGTTTTGCGCAGGTTAAAGAACAGCTTACGCTGTGCTTTCGTGGTCGCGACCTTCACGATACGCCAGTTACGCAGCACGTATTCATGAATTTCCGCTTTGATCCAGTGCACGGCGAAGGAAACCAGACGCACGCCCACTTCCGGGTTAAAACGGCGCACGGCTTTCATCAGGCCAATGTTGCCTTCCTGAATCAGATCCGCCTGCGGCAGGCCATAGCCCGAGTAGTTACGAGCAATATGAACAACAAAGCGCAGGTGAGACAGGATCAGCTTTTTCGCTGCTTCCAGATCGCCCTGGTAATGCAGCTTTTCAGCAAGCTCCCGCTCTTCATCAGCCGATAACATCGGCCAAGTGTTAGCAGCCCGGATGTACGATTCCAGGTTACCAACGGGGGCTAAGGCTAAAGTTTGCATATCTTTGGTCATTCAAATCCTCTCAATCGATATCTTCTGGCATCTTTCTGTCCTCACAACGGAGCAACAAACATGCCAGCATTGATGAGCAACGAGAATATCACTCACATTAGTATCAGACAGTGATTTTATCCACAAGTTCCATGCAATGATGTGAATAGATTACGCACAAAATGTGACATGGTTATGAAGTTTAGGGAAGCGTCGACAGGGACTCTTTCCCTGCAGAGAGATATTCAGTGCAGGGAAAGATTATACCAGATTTTTACTACTCGGGAGTAAAGTGACGTAAATGTTGAACGGTTGCCAGCCAGGCGGCGACCCAGCCAATCATCGAGCAAACAATCAGCATCAGCAGGCACTCGTCAAAGCCTAAGCCGCTGAGTTCAAACTGCGTGCCGAAGACTTTCGCCACTTCGGTGACCGCCGACGACAGGCGCATGACCATAATTTCCGACAGGATCAGCGACAGAAACGCGCCGGAGAACCCCAGCAGCGCCCCACCGTAAAGGAACGGACGCAGAATAAAGCCGTCGGTCGCGCCAATCAGTTTCTGCACGTTAATGGTATCGCGGCGGGCGAAGATGCTCAGACGCACGCTGTTGCCGATCACCAGGAAGACCGCCGCCACCATCAGTACGCCGATCATCGCCGAAACGCGTCCGACCAGCCCGGTCAGCGACGAGAGCCGCGCAAACCAGCTGTCATCCATACGCACTTCATCAACGCCCTGAACGTGGCTCACGCGGTCGCGCAGCGTGTTCAGCGCTTCAACGCTCTGGAAATCAATCTTCGGCACCACGATCGCCACCGCCGGCAGCGGGTTCTCTTCCAGCATATCCAGCGCGCCGCCGAAGCCTGACCAGTTGCGGAATTCGCCAAGGGCTTCATCGCGCGACAGATAGTTAACCTTCTCGACGCCCTGCTCCGCCTGCAGCTGGCCGACTACCCGCGCAGCGGCGTCGTCATCCAGCGTTTTTTCCAGATAAACAGTGATTTGCGGCGTGGGATAATACTGCGACGCCGCGGTGCTGACGTTTTTGTAGACCATGTAGCACACGCTTGGCAGGGTCAACGAAATGGCGATCACCATCACCGTCAGAAACGTCGCCAGCGGCGTGCTTTTCAGATCCTGTACCGCGCCGTGCCAGGCGTAGCGCACCTGTTCATTGAATACGTTGCTCTTGCGGGAAGCCGGATTCGGCGCCGCTTTTGGCCGCTTCGACGCATTGCGCCCGCCGCTACCGCCCGCTCCGCCCGCATTGCGGAAACGGTCGAATCGATTGCCGAATCGGCGAATGTGGTTCATTGCCTCGCGCTTATTCACCGATGTGGCCTCCATGCATATGCCCCTCGCTGAGGGACAGGACGCGGTACGGACGACTGGAGATAAGCCCCAGGTCATGCGTCGCCATCAGCACCGTCACCCCAACGCGGTTAAACTCTTCAAACAGACGTAAGATCCCTTCCGACAGCGCCTCGTCGAGGTTACCGGTCGGTTCATCCGCCAGCAGGACCGCAGGTTTGTTCACCACCGCGCGGGCGATGCCCACGCGCTGTTGTTCCCCGCCTGAAAGCTGAATCGGCAGGTTTTTCGCTTTGTCCAGCAGCCCGACTTTATCCAGCGCCGCCGAGACGCGACGACGGATATCATCCCCGCTGGCGCCGGCGATAATCAGCGGGATCGCTACATTATCGTAAACGGTTCGGTCCATCAGCAGATGGTGGTCCTGGAAAATCATGCCAATCTGACGGCGCAAAAACGGCACCTCGCGGCTTTTCAGGCGGCTAATATCATGGCCGCCGAAAAGGATTTTGCCGGCGCTGGGCCGTTCGATACCGCAGATAAGCTTCAGCAGGGTACTTTTCCCCGCGCCGGAATGGCCGGTCAGAAACGCCATCTCGCCCGCCTGCAGGTGGAACGTCACCCCCTGCAGCGCTTGTCTCCCACCGAGATAGGCTTTGCTGACTTGTTCAAAGCGAATCATTTTTAATCCTCTCGGGCAAAAAGTGCCTCAATAAAGTCGCCCGCATTAAACGGACGCAGATCTTCAATACGTTCGCCAACACCGATGTAGCGAATCGGAATACCGAACTGATCGGCAACCGAGAAGATAACCCCGCCCTTGGCGGTCCCATCCAGCTTAGTCAAGGTAATACCGGTCAGTCCAACCGCCTCATGGAACAGTTTGGCCTGGCTAATCGCGTTCTGCCCGGTGCTGGCGTCAATGGTCAGCATAACTTCATGCGGCGCATCGACATCGAGTTTTTTCATGACGCGGACAATCTTCTTCAGCTCTTCCATCAGGTGCGATTTATTCTGCAGACGACCCGCGGTATCGGCAATCAGGACGTCAATATTGCGCGCCTTCGCCGCCTGGATGGCGTCGAAAATGACCGATGCCGAATCCGCGCCGGTGTGCTGGGCAATCACCGGAATATTGTTGCGCTGCCCCCAAACCTGGAGCTGCTCAACCGCCGCCGCGCGGAAGGTATCCCCCGCCGCCAGCATCACCGACTTGCCCTGCTGCTCGAACTGACGCGCCAGCTTGCCGATGGTGGTGGTTTTACCGACGCCGTTGACGCCGACCATCAGAATCACAAACGGCGTTTTGCCTTCTACGTTCAGCGGCTCATCCACTTTCGCCAGAATATCGCCCATCTCTTCTTTCAGCAGGCCGTACAGCGCCTCAGCGTCGCGCAGCTGCTTGCGGCTGGCGTCGTTGGTAAGACGCGTGATGATCTTACGCGTGGTTTCCACGCCGACATCGGCAATCAGCAGCTGCTCTTCCAGCTCTTCAAACAGATCATCGTCGATTTTCTTACCGCGGAACAGACTGATAAATCCGGAACCGAGGTTCTGTTTGGTTTTTACCAGGCTGCGTTTGAGGCGGGCGAAGAAACCTTCTTTGGTCGGTTTTTCCTGCTCTAACGGCGTCACGACGGTTTCGTCCGGCACCACTTCAACGGCGTTTTCTGCCGCATCGGCCGCCGCCAGAGCCTGTGCTTCCAGCTCTTCATCGGTGATATCGGCCTCAGCCTCTTCTACCGTTTCGTCTGGTTCCGGCTGGTCAACGGCGGTTTCTTCAAGAACTGCCGTTTCCGGTTCGGTAATGACCTCTTCCGGCGTCTGTTCAGCGACGGCTTCAGCCACTACCGGCTCGGCGATGACCTCTTCCACCAGCGGCTCAGCGACCGTCTCTTCAACCGCGGGCTGCTCCGCTATCTCCTCAACCGCCGGGGATTCGACAACCGCCTGCGGCTGTTCGCTCTCCACAACCTGCTCGGTCACCTCAACCACCTCGGCGGCAAAGGCTTCGGCATCCTGTTTCTCTGTCGCAGTGGCGTCGACCGTTTCCGGCGCAACCGCAGGCGCTTCGCTTTCCTGAGCCGGTTCTTCAACCTCTTGCTGGGCTTCTACTTTTTGTTCTGTTTCGCTTTCCTGCGCCTGTTCTTTTTGACCAAAGCCCAGCCAGGAAAAGAAGCCACGTTTTTTGTCTTTCGCCATTTGCGACTACACTCCTCGCTGTTAATTCATGGCACAGCTTCGGCCAGTAGGTAGCGGAAGCTGAAAAATGATGAAATTAGTCGGATAGTCTACCACTTAACTTAACTCGCATCACCGCCCCCGGATTAAGGTTTCGTCAACCGCCGCCGATCGTTAGAATAGCAGCCCGGAAGTTGAGACTTGAGCAAAGAGATGAAGAAACCAAACCACGCGGGCAGCGGCCAGATCCGTATTATCGGCGGGCAATGGCGGGGCCGTAAACTCCCGGTGCCGGAGAGCCCGGGTCTGCGCCCGACCACCGACCGGGTGCGCGAAACGCTATTTAACTGGCTGGCGCCGTCGATCGTTGACGCGAACTGCCTCGACTGCTTCGCCGGCAGCGGCGCGCTGGGCCTTGAAGCCCTCTCCCGCTATGCGGCCAGCGCCACGCTGCTGGAAATGGAACGCGGCGTCGCGCAGCAGCTACAAAAAAATCTGGCGACCCTCAAAGCCAGCAACGCTAAGGTGGTCAATACCAATACTTTAGCGTTTCTTGCTCAGGCGGGCACGCCGCATCACATCGTGTTTGTCGATCCCCCGTTTCGTAAAGGACTGCTTGAAGAGACGCTAAAGCTGCTGGAAAACAACGGCTGGCTTAGCGATGAAGCGCTTGTCTACATTGAGAGTGAAGTCGAAAACGGTTTACCGCCGGTGCCGATGAACTGGCACGTCTATCGTGAAAAAGTGGCCGGACAGGTCGCCTACCGTCTCTATCAACGTGAGGCCCAAGGAGAAAACCATGCTGATTAATTTTGGCCGCTTGCTGATGCTGTGCGTGTGGGCGTTTTTATTGCTGAACCTGTTTCAACCGTTCCCAAAACCGCTGAACATCTTCGTTAACGTGGCGCTGATCTTTATGATTCTGATGCACGGCCTGCAGCTGACGCTGCTCAAGGCGACGCAGACGAAAGAGATGCCGCCGCTGGGGCGCTTCGAGCAGATTCGTATTTTCATCTTCGGCGTGTTCGAACTGGTCGCCTGGCAGAAAAAGCTCAAGGCGACCCTGAAGAAGAAGTAATGCCAGGAAAAGGTTCAGGGGTCTGGCGTAAAGCCCATAAACCGCGAACCTTTATAGCTCAGGACGCCCTTATCGCCGACGCTTAGCGCATGATACTGCGGCGCCTGCAGACGAAAAACCACTTCCAGCCCGCCGCTTTCCGGCCTGAAGCTTGCTTCATAACGCATTTCGCTGCCGGCAGGCGTCACCGTCTGCTGGCGCGAACGGCGATCGTTAATCACCTTCTCCCGCTTATTGCTCACCACCACCCGTTTTTGCAACAGCGGCGCGGCATCGTTATCCATTTTTTCCCGACGCTGCTGCACATAGCGATACGACGCGGCAACCGCAATGATGGCAACGGCAACCATAAAAAACAGCGGAACTTTACTCATTCACCTTGCCCCCAGGAATTATCAGGAATAAGCATACTGTGGCTTGATTATCATTGTCATCTTCCTCTGCAAACCACTACACTGAGATTCAGTACTGTAAGTACAATCACTTACGTAATGATAACAGATACAGGGACTTACTATGCTTTGGTCATTTATTGCTGTCTGTTTCTCCGCATGGCTTTACGTCGATGCGTCCTATCGTGGGCCTGCCTGGCGTCGCTGGGTGTTTAAACCCGTCACGCTGATCCTGCTTCTGTTACTGGCCTGGCAAGCGCCGATGTTTAACGCCATCAGCTATCTGGTGCTGGCCGGGCTTTGCGCCTCGCTGGTCGGCGATGCGCTGACCCTGCTGCCGCGGCAGCGGGTAATGTACGCCGTGGGGGCGTTCTTTCTCTCGCATCTGCTCTACACCATCTGGTTTGCCAGCCAGCTGACGCTATCTTTCTTCTGGCCGCTGCCGCTGGTGCTGCTGATCCTCGGCGCGCTGCTGCTGGCGATTATCTGGACGCGTCTGGAAGAGATGCGGATGCCGGTGTTTACCTTTATCGCGATGACGCTGGTGATGGTCTGGCTGGCCGGGGAGCTGTGGTTCGCCCGCCCGACGGATACCGCCCTGTCCGGCTTCGCTGGCGCGGCATCCCTGCTGCTCGGCAACGCGGTCTGGCTCATCAGCCATTATCGCCGCCGCTTCCGCGCTGACAACGCGATCTCCTCGGCATTTTACTTCGCCGGGCACTTCCTGATCGTCCGCGCGCTCTATTTGTAATTAAGCGCTTGACTCTGGAGTCGACTCCAGAGTGTATCCTGCGGGTAATGAGAAAATTATCATTACCCGGAGGGTCCTATGTCGGCTCCAGAATCGCAGGATAAAAAAGTCCCACACTTCTCATCGTTAAAATTTACCCCTGCCGCGCAGCCTGCGGAAACCTGCTGCGCGGACCACGCCTGCAGCAGCGAAACCGCCGCTGAAAACGATGCGCTGAGTCACGCGCGCTTTAGCTGGCTGGTAGAAGGCATGGACTGCGCGGCCTGCGCCCGCAAGGTCGAAACCGCCGTTCGCCAGGTGCCGGGTGTCAGCCAGGTGCAGGTACTGTTCGCCACCGAAAAGCTGCTGGTCAACGCCGAGGGCAATGTCCGCCCGCAGATCGAAAGCGCCGTGCGCGCCGCGGGCTATCAGCTGCGTGATGAAAACGCGCCACGGGCAGAGGAGCCCACCTCGTGGCTGCGCGAGAATCTGCCGCTCCTCACCCTCGTCGTTATGATGGCGCTCAGCTGGGGGCTTGAGCAGTTCAGCCCGCCTCTGGGCGAGATCGCCTTCATCGCAACCACGCTGGTCGGCCTGTGGCCGGTCGCCCGGCAAGCAATACGCCTGATCAAAAGCGGAAGCTGGTTCGCCATTGAAACCCTGATGAGCGTCGCAGCCATCGGCGCGCTGTTTATCGGCGCCACCGCCGAAGCGGCGATGGTCCTGCTGCTGTTCTTAATCGGCGAACGTCTTGAGGGCTGGGCCGCCAGCCGCGCGCGGCAAGGCGTCAGCGCCTTGATGGCGCTGAAACCCGACACGGCAATCCGCGTGCGCGACGGCGTGCGTGAAACCGTAGCCCAGCGCGACCTGCGTCCCGGCGACGTGATTGAAGTCGCCGCCGGAGGCCGCCTGCCCGCCGATGGCCAGCTGCTCTCGCCCTTCGCCAGCTTCGATGAGAGCGCGCTAACCGGTGAATCCGTACCGGTGGAGCGTAACGCCGGGGAACGCGTGGCGGCCGGCGCGACCAGCGTCGATCGTCTGGTACAACTGACGGTGATCTCCGAACCGGGCGACAGCGCTATCGATCGCATCCTTAAGCTGATTGAAGAAGCGGAAGAGCGCCGCGCGCCGATTGAGCGCTTTATCGATCGCTTTAGCCGCATCTATACCCCGGCGATTATGGTGGTCGCGCTGCTGGTGGCCATTGTTCCGCCGCTACTGTTTGCGGGCGCATGGCTGCCGTGGATCTATAAAGGTTTAACGCTGCTGCTGATTGGCTGTCCGTGCGCGCTGGTGATCTCAACCCCGGCGGCGATTACCTCCGGGCTGGCGGTGGCGGCGCGTCGCGGCGCGCTGATTAAAGGCGGCGCGGCCCTGGAGCAACTGGGCCGCGTGCGCCAGGTGGCGTTTGATAAAACCGGCACCCTGACCATCGGCCAGCCGCGCGTCACCGCGGTGATGACGACCGCAGACATCGGCGAAAACGATCTGCTGGCGCTGGCGGCCGCCGTTGAGCAAGGCTCCAGCCACCCGTTAGCCCAGGCCGTCGTACGTGAGGCGGAGCAGCGCCAGCTGGTCATTCCGCCGGCAAGCGGCCAGCGCGCGCTGGCCGGATCCGGCATTGAGGCGCAGGTTGAAGGACGTCAGGTGCTGATTTGCGCCGCGGGTAAAAATCGCGATCCACAGTACGATGAACCTATTCAGCAGCTGGAAAGCGCGGGGCAAACCGTGGTGCTGGTGATGCGCGATGAGGCGCTGCTGGGGATTGTGGCGCTGCGCGATACGCTACGCGATGATGCTCGCCAGGCGGTGGATGAACTCCATCAGTTAGGCGTTCAGGGAATCATACTGACCGGCGACAATCCGCGCGCGGCGGCGGCTATCGCCAGCGAACTGGGGCTGGCGTTCCGCGCCGGGCTGCTGCCTGCGGATAAAGTGCAGGCGGTGATGGCGCTCAACACCGAGTCTCCGCTGGCCATGGTCGGCGACGGGATCAACGATGCGCCGGCGATGAAAGCGGCGACCATTGGCATCGCGATGGGCAGCGGCACCGACGTCGCTCTGGAGACCGCCGATGCGGCATTGACGCATAACCGCCTCACCGGACTGGCGCAGATGATTTCGCTGGCGCGCGCCACTCACGCCAATATCCGGCAGAATATCGCTATCGCGCTGGGTCTGAAGGGGATTTTCCTCGTCACCACCCTGCTCGGCCTCACCGGCCTGTGGCTGGCGGTGCTGGCGGATACCGGGGCGACGGTGCTGGTCACCGCTAACGCGCTGCGGCTGCTACGTAAGAAGTAGGGACAATTCCCGGGGGCGGCGCTTGACGCGCCTTGCCCGGGCTACAGGTTCGTGCGGTCTGGTTTTTTGTAGCCTGGATCAGTGGCTTTTACGGATCAGATAGCGGTACGGCAGCGCCTCAGTTTCCTGCGCCAGCAGCTCATGCTCCATAAAGCGGCAGAAACCGGGAATATCGCGGGTCGTCGCCGGATCATCGGCCACGATTAGCAGCGTCTCGCCCACCGGCATCGTACGCACGGTCTTGCGCACCATCATCACCGGTTCCGGGCAACGAAGCCCCTGCGCATCAAGCGTATGGTCAGGGCTGGAGAAAAGTTCGCTCATTTTCATCTCACATTAACAAAACGGCCCTAGTTTACCCCCAGTTCGCCAGTACGCAAGCCAGGTTAACGTTTGCGCGAAAAACAACCATTGCAATACGCTCGCAACGCAGTATCATGCAGCCGTTTTTATTGGGTTCCCTCACCCCAACCACTAAAAAGGTCACAATATGAGTCCGTTTACTACCGTACAGCGTAAAAAAGCGCTGATCTGGCTATCGCTTTTCCATCTGCTGGTCATCACTTCCAGTAACTATCTGGTGCAGCTGCCGATCTCCATCTTTGGTTTTCATACCACCTGGGGCGCGTTCAGCTTTCCGTTTATTTTCCTCGCCACCGACCTGACGGTGCGGATTTTCGGCGCTCCGCTGGCGCGACGCATTATCCTAGCGGTCATGATCCCGGCGCTGGTTATCTCCTACGGGGTTTCCGCGCTGTTCTATATGGGCGAGTGGCAGGGGTTTGCCGCATTAACCAGCTTTAACCTGTTTGTCGCCCGTATCGCCGCCGCCAGCTTTATGGCCTACGCGCTGGGGCAAATCCTCGACGTCCACGTCTTTAACCGCCTGCGTCAAAACCGCCGCTGGTGGCTGGCGCCCACGGCATCCACCCTTTTTGGTAACGTCAGCGATACGCTGGCCTTCTTCTTTATCGCCTTCTGGCGCAGCCCGGACCCGTTTATGGCGGCGCACTGGGGTGAAATCGCCATCGTCGACTACTGCTTCAAAGTGCTGATTAGCATCGTATTCTTCCTGCCGATGTACGGCATATTGTTGAATATGCTGCTGAAAAAACTGGCAGATAAATCTGATTTATCCACATTGCAGCCAGGTTAAGAGTACTCACGAAACGATGTGATAAGATAAGCGAATGAGCCGTTAATGGCCGTTTATCGAAAGGAAGATGTCAATGCGCAATTTGGTTAAATATGTCGGTATTGGCCTGCTGGTTGTGGGTCTTGCGGCCTGTGATAACAGCGATACAAAAACGCCGACTGCCGGGGCTGCTGCGGAAAGCAACGCCAGCGGGCAACCTATTAGTCTGCTGGATGGCAAACTGAGCTTCTCCCTGCCAGCCGGTATGACCGACCAGAGCGGCAAGCTGGGCACCCAGGCCAACAATATGCACGTCTATTCTGATGCCACCGGCCAGAAAGCGGTGATCGTGATTGTGGGTGACAATACCAACGAGGAGCTGGCGGTGATGAGCCAGCGTCTGGAAGAGCAGCAGCGCAGCCGCGACCCGCAGCTGCAGGTCGTGAGCAATAAATCCATTGAGATCAAAGGCCACACGCTGCAACAGCTGGACAGCATCATCTCCGCCAAGGGTCAGACCGCCTGGTCTTCCGTCCTTCTCGGCAAGGTTGATGACAAACTGCTGACGCTGCAAATCACATTGCCAGCGGATAACCAGCAGCAGGCGCAGACCGAAGCGGAAAACATTATCAACACCCTCGTCATCCAGTAACTACTGACCTGACGCCGCGGCCTCCGGTTCATCGACCGGGGGCCGTTTTTTTAACCGCCATCCCAGCAGCAGCGCCACCGCAACCAGCCCCGCCGTCGCCAGATAGATCGATGAAATGCCCGCCCACGCCATCAGCAGCCCGGCGAGCGGACCGGTGATCCCCAGCGAGAGATCCATAAATACCGTGTAGGTTGCCAGCGCCGACCCCTGGTTCTGCTGCGGTACGGCCTTCACCGCCACCACGCCAAGCGCCGGGAACACCAGCGAAAAACCGGCTCCGGCAAAGAAAGTGCCGATTTTCGCCATCAGCGGCGTCTCCGCCAGGCCCACTAACAGCAGCCCAATAATCTCGACGACAAAACAGAGCATCGCCACGTTCAGCCCGCCGAGGCGGTTAATTCCGTTGGGGAACAGCAGGCGCGTGCCGACAAAGGCGCAGCTAAACAGCGTCAGGGCGAAGGCCGCGCCGTCCCAGCCTTTAGCATCATAAAACAGAGTGATAAAGGTAGCAATAACGCCAAAACCCGCCGAAGCCAGGGCCAGCGCCATGCCGTAGAGCCAGACGCGCCCCAGCACCGCGCGAAACGACATCGCTTTACCCTTGCCCGCTTTGACCGCCGCCCGCGGCAACGCGCACAGCACGGCCACCAGCGCGACCGCCATAATGGTCAACGCCAGCCCGTGCAGGCCAATCAGCGAGTAACAGAGCACGCCGAGCGGCGCGCCCATCGCCATCGCTCCGTAGGTGACAATGCCGTTCCAGGATATGACCCGCCCGATATGCAGCGAACCGACTACCCCGACGCCCCACAGCGTTGAGCCGGTTCCCGCGAAGCTCTGCCCGATGCCGAGGATAATCCGGCCAAGGCACAGCAGCGCCAGGCTAACCACGGGCAAGCCGCCGAAGAGCGCCGCCAGCAGATAGCCGAGTCCGCTCAGAAAGCAGCCGCACAGGCCGAAAATGACGATCTTTTTTGGCCCCAGCAGATCGGCATAGCGCCCGGCGTGAGGGCGGCTGAGCAGCGTAGCGAAGTACTGGAGGCTAATCACCAGCCCGGCCCAAAAGGCGCTAAACCCCATCACATCATGAACATAGCCGGGCAATACCGCCAGCGGCAGGCCAATGGTCAGGTAGCTGGCAAAGTTAAAAATCACGACAGAGACAATCCGCAGATTGAGGCGCAATCCATTAAGCGCCGGTTCGGCGACGGTTTCGGGCATCGGGTTCCACCAGATTTTTACAACTGTGTTTCATTTCTACCACGCCACACGTTATAAATCAGCAGCCAGATTAGGATTCCTGGCAGCAAGCCAGCCGCTACACTTAGAGCCTATCCCACCAGGCGTTATTGTCGCAGGCAGTTTGAACACGGACAGCGCACAGAAACCGGAGCGTACACGGAGTACGTGAGGATTGACTCGCTACGCTCGCCCTCCGGGCCGCCCTGAAGGGCGTTCAAAATACTTTCGTATTTTGTCGAGCACTGCCCGTGTTCAAAATGGCAAGTAAAATAGCCCTAATGGAGTGGGCTCTTAATGAAAATCATAGAAAGGAAGAGTGAATGACAACCCCTCAGCCCGATAAAACGGGCATGCATATTCTGCTCAAACTGGCGTCACTGGTGGTTATCCTCGCCGGTATTCACGCCGCGGCAGATATCATCGTGCAGCTATTACTGGCGCTGTTCTTCGCCATTGTCCTCAACCCTCTGGTCACCTGGTTTATTCGCCGCGGCGTGCGTCGCCCGGTCGCCATTACTATCGTAGTGGTGGTGATGCTGATCGTGCTCACCGCGTTAATTGGCGTACTGGCCGCGTCGGTTAACGAATTTGTCGCCATGATGCCAAAATATAATAAAGAGCTGACGGCAAAAGTCCTGCGGCTGCAGGAGGCGCTGCCCTTTTTGCATATTCATATGTCCCCGGAGCGTATGCTGCAACGCATAGACTCCGACAAGCTGATGACGTTCACGACCACCCTGATGACCGGGCTGTCCGGCGCCATGGCCAGCGTCGTTCTGCTGGTTATGACGGTGGTATTTATGCTTTTTGAAGTCCGGCATGTGCCCTATAAACTCCGCTTTGCCCTCAACAACCCGCAAATCCACATCGCCGGTCTTCATCGGGCGTTAAAAGGCGTTTCGCATTATCTGGCGCTGAAAACGCTGCTTAGCCTGTGGACCGGGGTGATTATCTGGTTAGGGCTGATGCTAATGGGGGTGCAGTTTGCGCTGATGTGGGGCGTGCTGGCTTTTCTGCTGAACTATGTGCCTAACATTGGCTCGGTGATTTCCGCCGTCCCGCCGATGATCCAGGCGTTACTTTTTAACGGATATTATGAATGCCTGCTGGTCGGCGCACTCTTTTTAGTCGTGCACATGATTATCGGCAATATTCTCGAACCCCGCATGATGGGCCATCGGCTGGGCATGTCTACGCTGGTGGTTTTCCTCTCGTTGCTGGTCTGGGGATGGCTGCTTGGACCGGTGGGAATGCTGCTGTCGGTACCGTTAACCAGCGTGTGTAAAATATGGATGGAGACCACCAGGGGCGGCAGTAAGTTAGCCATCCTGCTCGGGCCCGGGCGCCCCAAAAGCAGGCTACCGGGCTAGCCCTGCCGCTTCACCGGCCAGAAGATCGTCAGCACTCCGGCGACAATCAGCAGCACGCCCAGCAGCGATTGCCAGTGGAAAGGCTCATGCCAGCCGGGGAGCCAGATGGCGGCGGCCCATACCAGGATGTAGCTCAGGCTCAGCAGCGCGTAGGCTTTCGCCAGCGGCAGTTGATGCAGAGCGAAGTACCAGCAGACCATCGACAGCAGGTAACCCATAAGCCCGAACGCCAGGCCAAACGTGCCCGCACGCAGATGCAGCAGATGGTTGAGGAAGGTGAATATCTCCGTCAGCGGCGGGAGCTCGACCATCGCGCTGCGCAGCAGCAGCTGCGCGCCGCTCGCCAGGCCGACGCTGAACAACGCCCAGATTAAGCCCATCAGATACGGCTCCCGAGAATAACGATCCCAACGACGATGAGTCCCACGCCAAGCCAGTGGCGACGCGCGACCGGCTCGCGCCAGATCCCCCACGCCGCCAGCGTCACCCAGACGAAGTTCAGGCTCAGCATGGGATAGGCGATGCTGACCGGGATCGACTGCAGCACGCTAAGCCACAGCAGCATGCTGCAGCCGAGAGAGAGCAGCGCGAGCCCCAGCCAGCCAAGGATATGGTACCCGCGCCGCCCGGATTTGGACGGGCGGGTCGCCTGTTTCTGGCACAGCTGTCCGGCGCAGCTCAGCAGGCTGGCGAAAACCAGACAGATCCAGACGCTCATTGCGGCAGATACTGGATATACACCACGCGCCCAAGCTCGTAGGAGCTATCCGGTTTCGGTAGCGCTAAATCAGCCATACTTTCTCCTTTATCCATCAGCAGAACCAGCGAGACGGGGCCCTGTTGGCGGTGCGTCGCTAGCCAGTCAGCAAAATGGGCTTGATCGACAAACTGGTGCTGCGCGTCCGGCCAGGAGAGACCGTACTTCAGCTCGCCCTGCTTGTCGAACAGAATGATATCGCTGCGCTTGAGCTCCCACGACAGCCCGCCGGCGATACCGACGTTATTGGTCAACACGTAGCGGCTCGGGGTCAGCGATTCGCTGACGATATCCACCAGGAACTGCGGCTGCTTGCTGTCGATCACCCGATCCGGGATAGCGAAGCCCACCAGCAGCGCCAGCCCGAGCGGGCAGCAGGCGGCGAGGGTCCAGCGGCGGCCGTTGTCCTTCATCGCCAGCCAGCCCATCAGCGCCCAGCAGCCAAATATCAGCGCCGCCAGCAGGCACTTATAGAGTTCAATATGGCTCCATACCGGCTTGTGCATAATGCCCCACGGCGAAACTACCAGCACGGCGACCAGGCCAATCAGGCCAAAGGCCAGGTTGATCGCGCCGTTAATTTTCAGCGCCTTCGCCCCCGCCTTCGCCGCGTCCAGCGCGTAGCGCGCCATCAGAATCGACAGGGGAGCAAAACAGGGCAGGATATAGGTTGGGAGTTTACCCTTAGCAATGCTGAAGAACAGGAACGGCATCGCCACCCATCCGAGCAAATAGAGCGCACCGCGCGACTCATCGCGTTCGGTCCAGCCGCGCTTGAGCGCACCCGGCAGCAGCGCCAGCCACGGCAGGCTGCCGGCAATCAGGAACGGAATGTAGTACCAGAACGGCGCTTTATGCTGGGCATCTTTTTCCGCGAAACGCTGGATATGCTCCACCCAGAAGAAGTAGCGCCAGAAGTCCGGCTCGCGTTTGGCGATGGCAAGACCCCACGGCAGCACCACCAGCGCGCAGACGCCCACCGCCAGCCAGCCGTAAGTCAACACTTCGCGCCAGCGCTTACGCGCAATCACCCACGGTAGTACCCCGACCACCGGCACCGCCAGCGCGAGGAAGCCTTTGGTCATCACCCCCATCCCGCAGGCCACGCCGAGTAAAACATAGCCGAGAATTTTGCCGCCGCGGCTTTGGGCCTGCGCCGCGCCCCAGAAGCTGCACATCGCCAGCGCCATCCACATGGTGATCATCGGGTCGAGCACCGCGTAGGTGCCGATACCATAAACCAGCAGCGCGGTCAGGAAGATCGCCGGTGACAGGATCGCGACGCGTTTATCGCGGAAAAGACGCCATGCCAGCCAGGCGACCAGCAGAGCGGTGACGGTAATGGAAAACACCACCCCAAAGCGGACGGCAAAATTATTGTGGCCGAATAGCCACTGGCCGATGCTGTTGATCCAGTAACCGGCAATGGGCTTTTCAAAGTAGCGCAGCCCGAGGAAATGCGGCACCACCCAGTCGCCGGTCGCCAGCATTTCGCGGCTGATCTCCGCGTAGCGGGTTTCATCAGGCTGCCAGAGCAGGCGGAAGTTAAGCGGCAGTAAATAGTAGAGGACAAAAAGGGCGACCAGAGAGGCGCCGTAGCGAATGCTTTTCATCAAACACCCGAATTGAGTAATTGTTCACGTCCAAGCCAGCCTTCCCGGCCGGCCAGTTCACCACGAACCACTTTACCTCGCGGCAGCACGCTAAAATCGGCGGGCAGCAGCTGGCTTAGCGGGCAAAACCGGATCTCTTCCTGTGCGGCCATGGTCAGCAGTTCATCAAACTGCTCCGCAAAGGCGATGCCTTCCACTTCGGCATGGATGGTATAGACCGGCGTCCCCGCGTCGCGATGGATGCAGTCCAGCAGATAGCGGTTGAAGCCCGCACTATCCACCGCGTTGCCCACCACTTCATCCCAGGTCGGTAAGGTTACCGGGATCTGCACGGTTCCCGGCGCGCCGTTCCCCAGCTGCGGCAGAAAAGGCCCGGTCCCCCGGCAGTCGCTGTTATAAAGGAAATCGAAAGCCTCTTTGGCTTTGATCACCCGCTGATCGGCACGCCAGCCGGCAACGGCGGAACAGGTTACCGGGCGACCGATAATCCGCTCCAGCTCCAGCAGCCCGCGTTCAACCTCCAGCGTCAGCCTTTCCTGCGGCCAGACGCCGCTCCACGCCTGCCAGCTATAGTGATCCCAGGCGTGCAGGCCGACTTCATGCTCCTGCGCGGCGGCGCGGATAACGTCCTCATTCCCGGCGCCGATCCTGCGCCCTGGCCAGGCGGTACCGGCCAGCAGGATATCCCAGCCGTACAGCGACGCGGCCTTTGAGCGCAGCATCTTCCACAGAAACTTCGGTTTTATCAGGCGCCAGATATGGCGCCCCATGTTGTCCGGCCCGACGCTGAAAAAGAAGCTTGCCTGAATCCCGTGCTGGCTCAGCAGAGCCAGCAGCCGCGGGACCCCGTCCCGCGTGCCGCGAAAGGTATCGACATCTATGCGTAAGCCGACCTGTTTCATGATTTTCCGCTGTCCGTCAGCTCAACCGTGCGCAGGAAGAAGTCCAGGGTGTGTTCCACGGTCTCTTCCATTTCCACCGTTGGCACCCAGTTCAGGCAGCGCTTCGCGTTGCGAATGCTCGGCTTACGATGTTCGACGTCCTGATAGCCTTTACCGTAGTAATCGCTGCTTTCCACTTCACGGAACCCGGCAAACGGCGGGAAGCGGTCGCGCAGCGGATGGCGCTCAAAGCAGGCCAGCAGCATTTCCGCCAGCTCTTTGATACTCGCTTCGTTATCCGGGTTGCCGATGTTGATGATCTGCCCGTCGCAGCGGCCATCTTTGTTCTCAATGATGCGGAACAGCGCTTCGATACCGTCGCTGATATCGGTAAAACAGCGCTTCTGCTTACCGCCCTCAATCAGCTTGATCGGCGAACCTTCAACCAGGTTAAGGATCAGCTGGGTGATGGCGCGAGAGCTACCGATGCGCGCGGCGTTGAGATTATCGAGGCGCGGCCCCATCCAGTTAAACGGACGGAACAGGGTAAACTTCAGGCCGTTCTTATCGCCGTAGGCCCAGATCACGCGGTCCAGCAGCTGCTTGGAGACCGAGTAGATCCAGCGCTGTTTGTTAATCGGCCCGACCACCAGATTGGAGGTATCTTCATCGAAGTTATTGTCGGTGCACATGCCGTACACTTCCGAGGTCGACGGGAAGATGATGCGCTTATCGTATTTCACGCAGTCGCGGATAATCTTCAGGTTCTCTTCGAAATCCAGCTCAAACACGCGCAGCGGGTTGCGGGTATATTCGATTGGCGTGGCAATCGCCACCAGCGGCAGGACCACGTCGCACTTCTTAATGTGGTACTCGATCCACTCGGAGTGAATGCTGATATCGCCTTCAACGAAGTGGAAGCGCGGGTTGTCGAGGAAGCGGCTGATAGCGTCGGAGCCAATGTCCAGGCCGTAAATCTCGTAGTTGTCGTCCTGCAGCAGACGCTCGGTCAGGTGGTTGCCGATAAAGCCGTTCACCCCGAGGATCAGCACGCGGGTACGGCGCTTAATCGCCACCACCGGTTTGCTGCTCAGCACCGCGCCGGCAACCAGGCCAAGCGCCTGCGCCAGCTGCGTACCCTGCATATAAACGCCGCGCTCGGTCTGCCCGGTAACGATTTCTAACGCCCCTTCCTGGCAGGCGACCACCAGCGGCGCAACGGAGATCACCGTCCCCGCTTTGGCGGCGGCCAGATCGTGGCGCACGCGGGATTTCCAGACGATAAACTTGTTCGCGCCGGCGTAGCCGAACGCGCCCGGCCACGGATCGGAGACCGCACGGACGAGGTTGTGCAGCGTCTGGGCCGAGCGTTCCCAGTCGAGGCGACCGTCTTCCGGCGTACGGCGACCGACGTAAGTCGCCAGGCTTTCATCCTGGGCGCGCTCTTCGGTTTTGCCGTCGCGGATGGCGGGCAGCGCCTGAGCCAAAAGTTCCGACGCCGCGGAACAGAGCTTACGGTGCAGCGCCAGCGCCGCGTCATCCGCGCCGATCGCGACGCTTTTCTGCGCCACGATATTGCCGGCATCGGCGCGGTTAACCATACGGTGCAGCGTCACGCCGGTTTCGCTTTCGCCGTTCACCAGCACCCAGTTCAGCGGCGCGCGGCCGCGGTATTTTGGCAGCAGTGAACCATGCAGGTTAAAAGCCCCCTGCGGCGCAATATTCAAAATGTCATCGCACAGCAGGTTGCGGTAGTAGAACGAGAACAGCACGTCCGGTTTAATCTCACGGATACGTTCGATCCACAGCGGATGATTCACATCTTCCGGCGCCCATACCGGGATGCCTTGCTCAGCGGCAATACGCGCCACGGAGCCAAAAAAATGGTTTTCGCCAGGGTTATCCGGATGGGTAAAAATAGCGGCGATGTCATAACCGGCATCCAGCAGAGACTGAATACCTGCACAACCCATATCGTGATAAGCGAAGACTACGGCTTTCATGAACGATCTTCCTCTTGAGATGCCGTTTCCGGCTGGCGAACAACACGTTGAATAAAGTAGCGGGGGCGGGCGCGGACATCGTTATAGATGCGGCCGATATACTCCCCGAGCAGGCCCATCCCGACGAACTGGGCGCCGATAAACATGAACAGCACCGCGAACAGCATGAACACCCCTTCCGCCGCCCACTGGGGACCAAACACCAGACGCAGCACCACCAGCATCAGGCCGAAGGCGAAGCCCAGCAGAGCGATGACGCTGCCGAACAGGCTCAGCAGGCGCAGCGGCGTGGTGGTCAGGCAGGTCACCAGGTCATACATCAGGTTAATCAGGCGCATAAAGCTGTATTTGGAATCGCCGAATTCGCGCTCGGCGTGCATCACCGGGATCTCAACCGCCCGGCGGGCAAAAGTGTTCGCCAGAATCGGGATAAACGTACTGCGCTCATGGCAGTTGAGCATCGCGTCGATGATATGGCGGCGATAGGCGCGCAGCATGCAGCCATAGTCGCCCATCGCTTTACCGGTGGTGCGCTGGATCAGGCGGTTGATCATCTTCGAGGCGCTTTTACGGAAGAAGGTGTCCTGGCGGTTCTGGCGCACGGTACCGACCACGTCGTAGCCCTCATCGGCCTTCTCAACCAGGCGCGGGATCTCTTCCGGCGGGTTTTGCAGGTCGGCATCAAGGGTAATGATCAGGTCACCGGTAACGTGGCTGAAGCCCGCCATAATCGCCGAGTGCTGGCCATAGTTGCGGTTCAACAGGACCGCCACCACGTGGCTGCCTTCGGCCTCGGCGGCTTCGGTGAGCATTCGCGCCGAGTCATCGCTGCTGCCGTCGTCGACCAGCAGAATTTCATATTGCCGTCCGAGCGTCGCGCAGGCGGTGTCGGTGCGGCGGATAAGCTCCGGCAGGCTCTCCTGTTCGTTATACACAGGAATAACGACCGAGACCTTTTTCACGGGAGGATAGCTAAACATATCAACGTCCTGACAGCTGGTGCAGTGCGGAAATGACCCGAGTGACATCGTCATCGGTCATATCCGGGAACAACGGAATGGAACAAATGCGCGCGCTGTTCCATTCCGTATGCGGCAATGAAACTTCAGGGAAACGCTCGCGGTAATACTTTTGCGTATGGGCCGCGCGGAAGTGCAGGCCGGTGCCAATGCCCATGGCCTTCAGTCTTTCCATCAGCGCATCGCGGCTGATGCCGCAGGCGGCTTCGTCAACGCGGATAATAAACAGGTGCCAGGCGTGCTGATGCTCCCACGACGGCGCCACCAGCGGTCTGAAGGGCGTATCCGCCAGCTCGCGCAGATAGCGTTGCGCAATGGCGGCGCGGCGCTGATTGGCGTGGGCGAGCTTGTCCAGCTGCACCAGCGCCAGCGCGGCGTTGATATCCGCGAGATTGTATTTAAAGCCCGGCGAAATCACCTCCGCCTGCGGGGCGCGGCCCAGGGTCTGGCGGTCATAAGCGTCAACGCCGAGGCCGTGAAACTTCAGGCTGCGAATGCGCGCGGCCAGTTCGTCATCGTCGGTCACCACCAGCCCGCCTTCGGCGCAGGTCATATTCTTGATCGCATGGAATGAGAAAATGGCGGTACCGCGCCACCCGACGTGGCGGCCTTTGTAGTACGTCCCCGCCGCGTGGGCGGCATCTTCAATCACCGGAATAGCGTGACGCTCGCCAATCGCGCGAATGGCGTCAATATCCGCCGGTGCGCCAGCATAGTGCACAGGGATGATTGCTTTGGTTCGCGGGGTGATTGCCGCTTCAACCGCGTCGGGGGTAATCATCAGGTTATCGGGATCGACATCGATCATCACCGGGGTCGCGCCGAGCAGGCAGATCATGTTCAGCGTGGAGACCCAGGTCTGGGAAGGGGTGATCACTTCATCGCCCGCACCGATACCCAGCCCCATCAGCGTGACGTGCATGCCGCCGGTCGCCGAACTGACGGCGATGGCGTGACGGTTGCCGGTTAACGTGCAGAACGCCTCTTCCAGCGCCTGATTTTTCGGTCCAGTGGTGATCCAGCCCGATTGCAAAACTTCACGCAGCGCAGCCAGCTCTGCGTCGCCCATCGACGGGCGCGAAAACGGCAAAAAATCGCTCATCATGTTCCTGTTCTGTGAATGACCCGCGAAAAAACGGGTCGATAAGAAATATCCTGCACCTGCTGACCTAAACAAAATGAAAATGAAAGCGAAATCAGCCCGATGGCGCATTTCATTATTTTGTATTCAGATGTTATTAAATTTAGTCAGATTTGCTTAGGATAATATTAAGAAATTAATATTAATTAGATATGCATGATGATTTTGTTAAAAATCATTGAGATAGAGTGGAATTTATCGCAGAAAAAGGCGCTATAGCGTTCCCGCCGGACGGAGAAATAGCGGGAACGCATTGGCGAAAAGTAAACGGATGCTCAACCAGATTCCAATAAGCTATCTTTAAACATCGTTCAGCAAATATAAAAAATCCAGTCGAATCACGAAACTATTTCAAAATGATTACAGGTTGGCAGGAAAGTTGTCAGGTAATTCGTTAGCCGGGCAATTAATCACTTCGTCATTATCCGCACCGCAATCGCGCACAAAAGTGATGGTGGCAAACTCATCAATCACTTCTGTCGGATAAGCCGGACCGGCTTCACGATAAGAGACCATCAGCGGAATATGATCGTTCTGGAAGCAGACAGTTTTCTCCGGGTTATTCATTACCCAGCGCGGGAAAAAGATGGTGCCGTGAAACAGTTTGTCGCCGAGGTTAACGATCAGGCTCACGTCGGTACCGGTCGGTTCGGTCCAGGAAATTTTGTAGATGCTTTCGCCGACGCGAACGATATAAGCCTGCTGATCTTTCACCCAACGATTCGCGACGATACCGCTGTGAATACGATAATCCAGGGTGGTGCCGTTTTTAACGTAAATTTCGTAGTTCCAGCCATTATCGTAGGTATAAACCAGATGTTTGCCGATAAAACCGCTCAGGTCATGTTTGTCGAATGTGCTCATAATCTGTTCTCCTCTGTTTGTTGAGAACAAGCATACTGCTTTAAAAAATGGATGAATAACGCTATGTTTGGATTAAACTCATTCACTTTTTAGATGGATTATGCACAAGACTACGCTGGAACAATGGGCGCTGCTGGAGAAAGTTGTCGAGCTGGGTAGCTTCGCGAAGGCGGCGGACGAGACCCACCGCAGCCAGTCGTCGGTGAGCTATAATCTCGCGCTGTTGCAGGAGCGGCTGGGCGTCACGCTGCTGACGCCATCGGGCCGTCGCGCGGTGCTGACCCCGGCAGGCGAGCTGCTGCTCGGCCAGGTTAAGCCGCTGCTGCAGGCCTTCTCTTATGTCGAAACCCATGCCGCCACCCTGCGAGACGGCGCCCGGACCCGGCTGGATCTGGTGGTCGACAGCATTTTCCCACGCCAGCGGCTGTTCGCCATTCTGCGCCAGTTTCAACAGCGTTACCCGCAAACTCAGGTCAGGTTGACCGAAGTGCTGGAAAACGTTGAGGAAGAGCATCCGGCCCGCACCGAGGCGGACGTGATGGTGCTGACCCGCCGTCAGGATATTACCGGCCGCGGCGAATGGCTGATGAACATTGATTTTGTCGCCGTCGCCCATCGCGATCATCCACTCTCCGCGCTGACGGGGCCGCTGGACGACAGCGCGCTGGCCCCCTGGCCGCTGGTGCGCATCGCCGACCGCAGCAACGACCCGCAATCTTCCCGCGATGCATGGACGTTTTCCACTATTGATGCCGCCATCGATGCGGTGCTGTATCAGGTCGGGTTTGGCTGGCTTCCGGAAGAGCGCATTGGCCCACAGCTTCAACAAGGGGTGCTGAAGGCGCTGCCGCTGGGACACGGCGCGCGGCGGGCAACGCCGCTGCACCTGATCGTTAAGCGTGATTTAACACCTATTGATGAGCAGGTCGCCACGCTGCTGGATCTGTTCAGAGCGCCCTGATGGGCTTGTTTACCCGGCTCGCGCTGCGCTTAGCCGGGCTACAGATTCACTGCGGTCTGCTCCCGGGGGCGGCGCTTAACGCGCCTTGCCCGGGCTACAAGGTCCCCACCGTCTGCGAGCCGGTAGCCCGGACAGATGCGCAGCATCGCCTCCGGGAAATTCAGCCTCTCTGCGGTCTGCTCCCGGGGGCGGCGCTTAACGCGCCTTGCCCGGGCTACAAGGTCCCCACCGTCTGCGAGCCGGTAGCCCGGACAGATGCGCAGCATCGCCTCCGGGAAATTCAGCCTCTCTGCGCGCTGCTCCCGGGGGCGGAGCTTATCGCGCCTTGCCCGGGCTACAGGGTCCCCGACGTCTGCGAGCCGGTAGATACTGTGAACGCCTGCAACCATTTTTAGTTGCCGATACTTTCTCCG
>NZ_JBEAIG010000018.1:0-27007 GCF_040064575.1 Klebsiella sp. CN_Kp106
GGTGTGTGATGACCCGGATATAGTAGAGCAAAGCGCCAAAAAATATCAACCAGCCTGTTCCAAAGTCCATTATAAGACTTTCCTCAGGCATCTTAAGGCAAATGTAAAAATGAAACGCATGAGACAAACAATGCCGGTATGTAATAACAACCATTTGCTTACAATAAAGGCAGGATGTATACCTGACAGAGAAATGTGAATTAAATTCATATCTGAATAGGCAGCATTGATTGATGCAAATCAATATGTAACGCAAATACTGGTCGTTCCGGATACTGAAAAGCGCGCGAGCAGGGGCGTAAGAAATAAATTATTTTTTATCGTTTACCGGCCATGAAAAAGTCCAGTAGTGGATTTTAATATGGCTATAATTAATGGCTGCCAGGATTAATATAAAACTCACAAATAATATCTGCCAAATATCCGGTATCGATGGTTAAACCGGACAATGTATAGATTCGCGCTGAGCGCAAAAGAAATAGCGGCATTTCATTCAGCGGATATATTAAAACACAACTTACAATAATGCCTCTCACTCATATCATGTCCTATAACCTTCCTTGCGCCCTCCCCGTAGACAGAGAGAGACAGCGTCTTTCTACTGTGAGCCATCCCAGTCAAGTCGCCAGAGAGAGCATTCAGCGTTAATGATCCCTCACATCATAACCAGACTGCCCGGCCTCAACGCTGCACTTTCCCCCTCAGCCCTTCTCTTTACCGTCACAGATTCAAAACCTTGATCTTCTCCGTGGCTCAGCGCAGCATGGAAATGCAAACACACTAAAACAAGAATTCGCAACCCAATCACAGGAGAGAATCAGTGCAAACAGGACATCGCTTCCAGGCCACGGATCTGCATCAATTTGTTAAAACCCTTTTCACCCATATGGGAAGCTCCCTCACCGAAGCATCGCTTATCGCCGACCATCTGATTGCCGCTAACCTGGCCGGGCACGATTCCCACGGCGTCGGCATGATCCCAAGCTACGTACGCTCCCACGCGCAGGGTTATCTCCAGCTCAATCGCCACGCCAGCGTGATGAAAGACGCGGGCGCGGTGGTCACGCTGGACGGCAACGGCGGCTTCGGCCAGGTCGTGGCCCATGAAGCCATGCAGATCGGCATTAAGAAAGCCAGAGAGCACGGTATGGCCGCCGTGGCGCTGCGCAATGCGCACCATATTGGCCGCATCGGCTACTGGGCGGAACAGTGCGCGGCCGCCGGAATGATCTCTATCCATTTCGTTAACGTCGTTGGCAACGTGATGGTCGCCCCGTTCCGTGGGAAAGACAGCCGCTTCGGTACTAACCCGCTGTGCGTGGTGTTCCCGCGCGCCGGCCATCCGCCGCTGCTGCTGGATTACGCCACCAGCGCCATCGCCTTCGGTAAAACCCGCGTCGCCTGGCATAAAGGCGTCCCGGTACCGGCGGGGTCGCTGATCGACGCTCACGGCGTCCCCACTACCGACCCGGCGGTGATGCAGACGTCGCCGCTGGGGGCGCTGCTGACCTTTGCCGAACATAAAGGCTACGCGCTGGCGACGCTGTGCGAAATTATCGGCGGCGCGGTATCCGGCGGTAAAACCTCGCATCAGGAGACGCTGCAGGGCAGCGTGGACGCTATCTTCAACTGCATGACCACCATTATTCTCAGCCCGGAAGCGTTCGATGCGCCGGATATGCAGCGCGAGACCGAAGCGTTTATCGACTGGTGTAAACGGTCGCCGCACGACCCGGACGCGCCGATTCTGGCCCCGGGCGAGTGGGAAGAGGCTAACCGCCAGCAGCGTCTGGCGCAGGGGATACCGCTGGACGCCGGCAGCTGGCAGGCGATTTGCGCCGCCGCCGAAGAAGTCGGTTTACCCGCCGACACCCTCGCGCAGCTGCGCCAGAAGCTGGCCTGATTTTTCCTCGATGACGCCCGAACGGGCGTCATGTCATCGTCATTAGTGTCGACATCACCGCCGCCCCGCCCCGCCTGATCAACTATTCTATACAAATTCAATAAGTTAAGTTTTGGCACAGCGTATGCATAACGCTCCCGTCATTTGCCGGTGCGCTGGCTCATGACGCCCTGACAAAGGCGGGCCGGGCCCGGTCTGTCGTTGTTGTTTATTCTCTGTTAACAGGTCTGTTACTGATGAAAAAAATCACGAGCGTTTGCCCTTATTGCGGGGCCGGTTGCAAACTTAAGCTGGTCGTCGAAAACAATAAAATTCTCCGTGCCGAAGCCGCCGATGGCGTCACCAACCAAAATCAGCTGTGCCTGAAAGGCTATTACGGCTGGGATTTCCTCAACGACACCCAGCTACTGACGCCGCGTCTGCAGCAACCGATGATTCGCTATCAGAAAGGCGGTAAGTTCACCCCGGTCAGCTGGGAGGAAGCTATCCGCTATACGGCGAATAAACTGCGTGAAATAAAGGAGAAGCACGGCCCGCGCGCCATTATGACGACCGGTTCATCGCGCGGTACCGGGAATGAAACCAACTATGTGATGCAGAAATTCGCCCGCGGCGTGCTCCACACCAACAACGTCGACTGCTGCGCCCGCGTCTGCCACGGCCCGTCGGTAGCCGGGCTTCAGCTGGCACTCGGTAACGGCGCGATGAGCAACTCGATTAGCGATATCGAAAACTCGAAATGTCTGCTGGTCTTTGGCTATAACTGCGCTGACTCCCACCCTATCGTCGCCCGCCGGGTGATTAAAGCTCGCGAAAACGGGGCGAAAATCATCGTCTGCGACCCGCGCCGTATCGAAACCGCCCGCATCGCCGATCGCCATCTGCAGCTCAATAACGGCAGCAACATGGCGCTGGTCAACGCCTTCGCCCACGTGCTGCTGGAAGAAGATCTCTATAACCACGACTACGTCGACCGCTTTACCGAGGGGCTGGACGCCTATCGCGAAACGGTGAAAGACTATTCCCCTGAAGCCGTCGAAGGGATCGTCGGCGTGCCGGCCGCTGAAATTCGCCAGGCGATGCGCATGTTTGCCGCCGCGCCTTCCGCCACCATTATGTGGGGCATGGGCGTCACCCAGTTCGGCCAGGCGGTGGACGTCGTCAGAGGGCTGGCGAGCCTGGCGCTGTTAACCGGTAACCTCGGACGCGCCAACGTCGGCGTGGGTCCGGTACGCGGACAAAACAACGTCCAGGGCGCCTGCGATATGGGCGTCCTGCCGAATATGTTCCCGGGCTACCAGGACGTCACCGACGCCAGCGTTCGCGATAAGTTTGCCAAAGCATGGGGCGTTAACCCGGCTGTCATGGACGACCAGGTCGGTACCCGGATCACCGAAGTGCCGCACAAAGCGCTGGCTGGCGAAATCAAAGCCTACTACATCATGGGTGAAGATCCCCTGCAAACCGAAGCCGATTTAGGCCTGGTGCGTAAGGGGATTGAAGCGCTCGATTTTGTGGTGGTGCAGGATATCTTTATGACCAAAACCGCCGAAATCGCCGATGTGCTGCTGCCCGCCACCTCATGGGGCGAACACGGCGGCGTCTTTACCTGCGCCGACCGCGGCTTCCAGCGCTTCGAGCAGGCGATTATCGCCACCGGTAATGTTAAGCGCGACTGGGAAATCATCAGCCTGCTGGCCAGCGAAATGGGCTACCCGATGCATTACGATAACAACCAGCAGATCTGGGACGAAATGCGCGAACTCTGCCCGCTGTTCTATGGCGTCACCTACGAGAAAATGGGCGATATGAACCACGTCCAGTGGCCGTGCCCGACGCTGGATCACCCCGGTACGCCGTGGCTGTATAAAGATAACCTCTTCGATACGCCAACCGGCAAAGGCCAGCTGTTCGCCGCCCCGTGGCGCGCGCCTGCCGAGACGCCGGATGAAGCGTATCCGCTGGTGCTCTGTACCGTGCGCGAAGTCGGCCACTACTCGTGTCGTTCGATGACCGGCAACTGCGCGGCCCTGCAATCGCTTGCCGATGAGCCGGGCCGGGTGCAAATCAATCGCGCCGACGCGCAGCGCCTCGGTATCGCCGACCAGCAGCTGGTGTGGGTCAGCTCGCGGCGCGGTAAGGTGATTACCCGCGCCGACATCAGCGATCGCATTAACGAAGGCGCGGTGTATATGACCTATCAATGGTGGGTCGGCGCCTGTAATGAGCTGACGCAGGATAATCTCGACCCGATCTCGAAAACGCCGGAAACCAAATACTGCGCGGTGAAGGTGGAGGCTATCGCGGATCAGCGCTGGGCCGAGCAGTATGCCTGGACAAGCTATAGTGAGATGAAAGCCCGCCTGAAAGCGGCGGTGAACGTGTAAAACAACGCAGGGAGATGCGCGCGTCTCCCTCCATATCCACTTTTGCTCCCGGGGGCTGCGCTCAACATGCCTTGCCCTGGCTACAGATTCACCGCCATCTGCGGATCGGTAGCCCGGACAGATGCGCAGCATCGCCTCCGGGAAATTCAGCTACTCTGCGCTCTGCTCCCGGGGGCTGCGCTTAACGCGCCTTGCCCGGGCTACAGGTTCATCGCCGTCTGCGGGCCGGTAGCCCGGACAGATGCGCAGCATCGCCTCCGGGATCGGTCTCTTACGCCAACAGTTTCTCCACCAGCGCCGTCCACAGCGCCACGCCGTGCGG
Source organism: Klebsiella sp. CN_Kp106 (assembly GCF_040064575.1). NCBI lineage: Bacteria > Pseudomonadati > Pseudomonadota > Gammaproteobacteria > Enterobacterales > Enterobacteriaceae > Klebsiella > Klebsiella sp. CN_Kp106. The sequence goes on from NZ_JBEAIG010000018.1 coordinate 4,613, forward strand.
GATCAGCGCATCGTTAAAATCATATCCGGCGTTATGTAGCGGCTTTGATGCCGTCTCGCCATCGGTGCCAATCCAGAAATAGGCGCCCGGGCAGGCCTCCAGCATGCAGGCAAAATCTTCCGAGGCCATAGAGGGATTGCCGTTCCAGCTCACCGCCGATTCCCCCAGCAGCGCGGTCGCCACCTCGCGAACCTTTTGTGCTTCAGCCGGGTGGTTGGTGGTGACGGGATAACCGGGATACCAGGCGATTTTGCCTTCCACGTCTGATACCTGCGGCTGGGCGGCGACATAGCTTTCAATCAGCCCCCTGACCCGCTCACGCACCTGGTTATTCAGACAGCGGAAGGTTCCGCGCAGCACCACTTTATCCGGCAGCACGTTGATCGCCTCCCCGCCGGAAATCTGGGTAATGCTTACCACCGTGGATTCCTGCGGCGACAGGCGGCGCGACGGAATGGTTTGCAGCGCCATAATCAGCTGCGCCGCGGCGACAATCGGGTCCGCCCCGCGCTCCGGCATCGCCGCATGGCAGCTCTTGCCGGTCAGGGTAATTTCAAACGCATCGAGAGAGGCCATCATCGCCCCGCTGCCGATCGCCACCTGGCCCAGCGGCATACCCGGCCAGTTGTGCAGCGCGTAAATGGCATCCATCGGGAAGCGCGCAAACAGCCCCTCTTCCACCATCTTACGCGCGCCGCCCAGGTTCTCCTCAGCGGGCTGGAAAACAAAGTGAACGGTGCCGCGAAAGCGGCGGGTTTGCGCCAGATGCGCCGCTGCCGCCAGCAGCATTGCGCTATGGCCGTCGTGGCCGCAGGCGTGCATCACGCCCGGATTACGCGATTTATAGTCGACGTCGCTCTGCTCGGTGATCGGTAGCGCATCCATATCGGCCCGCAGGCCAATTACCGGACCCGGGCCGTTCTCCAGCGTCGCGACCACGCCGGTGCCCGCCAGACCGCTATGCACCTGAAGGCCAAATGAAGAGAGCAGTTCAGCGACCCGGCGAGAGGTTTCCTGTTCCTGATACCCCAGCTCAGGGCAAGCATGAAAATCACGTCGCCAGCGAATGGCCTCGGCGATCAGTGAAGGGGATACAGCCATGTCTTACTCCTTTCCTGCACAGCTTCAGCGCTGAACGAGTGTTTTATGCAATACGTTAGGGCTACAGGTAACCCGCTAGCCTATTGGTTATATCCTTTCGCCCGCTCGCTGACAACTGCCGCCAAACCCTGCGCCAACGCGCCTTTGCGCGGCATCCCGCCTGCACTGCGTTTTTTTGTAGTCATATCAACGGTGACATAAGGCGTGCGATTAATTATTATGCAGCTATACTGGCGTTTTGCCGAATAATTCACTCTACAGACCTCCTTAACCGGAAATAAAATGTTCAACCCAGAGCAGAATCGTCTTGCCCCCACGCTGGCGATGATCATGGCGGCTTCATTAGTGGGATTTATCACCGGATACACGGTGCCCTTAATCAGTCTGGAGCTGGCGCAGCAGCAGATTGATACCGTTTACGTCGGCCTGCTGGCCGCGCTACCGCCAGCGGGGATGATGATCTCCTCCTTCCTCTCGCCCGCGCTGTGCCGGCGCTTCGAGATGGGGCTTCTGCTCTCCGTCAGCCTGGTGGCGCTGGCGGCGGCAACCATCGCCTCCTGCCTGTCGTTTGATATGGTTCATCTCCTGCTGCCGCGGCTGGTGACCGGCCTGGCGTCAGGGGTGATTATCGTCATTGGCGAAAGCTGGATCACCGGCGGCGCGGCGGGTAAAAACCGGGCAACCCTGACCGGCATTTATGCCTCCGCCTTTACCGGCTGTCAGCTGGCGGGGCCGCTGCTGATCTCCGCCGGAGAAGCGTATCAATCATGGACTCTGCTGCTCGTCGGACTGGTGACCCTCGCCTGTCTGCTGATGCTCCGCCATTTGCCCTCCGGCAGCCGCGAACGGCTGGCGGAACGCGCCAGCTGGCGCAGCCTCGGCGCCTTTTTGCCAGTACTGGCTTCCGGCGTATTCTGCTTCGCCTTTTTTGATGCCAGCATACTGGCGCTGCTGCCGCTTTACGGTATGGATAAAGGGCTGAGTGAAGTGACGGCGGTACTGCTGGTCACCGTGGTATTAACCGGCGATGCCGTATTCCAGGCCCCGCTGGGCTGGATTGCCGACCGCTTCGGTATCCGCCGCGTACATCTGACCTGCGCGGTGGTCTTCTGCCTCGCCCTGCTGACATTACCGTTCCTGCTGGCGTCGCATATCCAGCTGATTGTCGGCTGCCTGCTTCTCGGCGCCGCGGCGGGGGCGCTCTATACCCTGTCGCTGGTCCGCGCCGGGAAGACCTTCTCCGGACAAAAGCTGATTATGATCAACGCCCTGCTGGGGTTCTTTTGGTCCGCGGGGAGCGTCGCAGGCCCGGTGGTCAGCGGATTGCTGATCAGCGTCGCGGGGTATGATGGTCTGCTGATGACGCTGTTTGTCAGCGGCGCGCTGTTCCTGCTGATTCAGTGCCTGGGTAAAAGCGAAAAAGCTCTGCTGGCGGACGAACGCGAGCGCGAAGAAGAGATGGATGATATTAGCGAGGCGGCGCGGTAACGCTTAAGCATTCGGCAGTTACGCGTTGAGAGGACGAAAGCGCTTTCACCTTCCGCGTAAGATCTTCTCCCCGGCTGCGCAGCCGCGCGCCGGGGCCGGGAGCCGTTACAGCACTTTACTTAAAAACGCGGCGGTGCGCGGGTTAGTCGGCGCGCTAAAGATCTGCGCCGGTTTCCCCTCTTCCTGAATGATGCCCTGGTCGATAAAGATAACCCGGTCGGCCACTTCGCGGGCAAAGCCCATCTCGTGGGTTACGATTACCATGGTCATCCCTTCGCTGGCGAGGTTTTTCATCACCTCCAGCACGTCGCCCACCAGCTCAGGATCGAGCGCCGAAGTGGGCTCATCAAACAGCATAATCGACGGCTTCATCGCCAGCGCGCGCGCGATGGCCACCCGCTGCTGCTGCCCGCCGGAGAGGCTGGAGGGCCAGGCGTCGCGCTTGTCGCTCAGCCCGACCTTCGCCAGCAGCTCTTCCGCCAGACGCACCGCCTCCGCGCGCGCCGTGCCGCGCAGGCTCATCGGGGCCATAATCAGATTTTCCAGCACCGTTTTGTGCGGGAACAGATTGAAGCGCTGAAAGACCATGCCGACGCTTTCCCGCATCTTATTCAGATCGGTGGCGCGATCGTGGGCAGCGAAGCCGTTTACCTCAACCTCGCCTTCGCTGACGGTTTCCAGCGCGTTCATGCAGCGCAGAAAAGTGCTTTTCCCGGAACCGGACGGGCCGATAATACACACGACTTCCTGCGGCTTAATGTCGCAGCTGATGCCGCGCAGAACGTGGCTGTCGCCGAAGCGCTTGTGTAAATTATGAATGTGAATCACTTTTGCCAAACCTCTTTTCCAGACGGTTAACCAGCTGCGCCAGCAGGAAAGTAATAACCCAGTAAACCAGGGAGATGGTCAGGTAGGGTTCCCAGTAGGTGGCGTAGGCGCCGGAAACGGTGCGCGCGGCGTAGGCCAGATCCGCCAGACCGATGGCCGACGCCAGCGAGGAGTCCTTAACGATGGCGATAGCGTTGTTGCCCAGCGGCGGCAGAATGCGGCGAAACGCCTGCGGCAGAATCACCTGACGCATGGTTTTCCACCACGGCATTCCCAGCGCGCGGGAAGCTTCCATCTGCCCCTTATCGATCGACTGGATCCCTGCGCGGAAGATCTCCGACACGTAGGCCCCGGCATTCAGCGTAATCGCCACGATACAGGAGAGAAACGCGCCGTAGTTTGAGCGCAGCTCGCGAGCGAAATCAGCGCTCATCATGCCGCTGGTCACCAGCAGTCCGTCGCGCGGGTTGATAAACAGCGGCACCAGCGCGAAGTGCACCACCATAATTTGCACGAACAGCGGCGTACCGCGAAACGCGCTGACGTAAAAGCGCACCGGAAACTGCACCAGGTAACGCAGAACGTATTTCCATACCCCGTGCTCGGCTTTCGCCATCCGCCCCAGCCCGAGGGTCAGCCCCCACAGGGTGCCGAGGATCACGCAGATAATGGTACATTTAATGGTCATCAGGGCACCGTCCATAAACAGCGGACCGTACTCCTCAATGATCTCCCAACGGAATCCCGTCATAGCCCTTCCCTAAAAAATACGGCTATCGCCAGAGTCGATAGCCGTGATGAAAATAAAAATGCGAATTATTGCGCTGGCAGCGTCGGGACATTCTCATCGAACCAGGTTTTATAGATTTTGGCGTAGGTGCCGTCAGCGATGATTTTCTGTAAACCGGCGTTGATCTTCGCCTGCAGCTCGCTGTTGCCTTTCGCCACCGCGATGCCGAAATACTGGCGCTCAAATTTGGCATCCGGCACCAGCTTGAACTGCTTCTCCGGGTGCTGCTTGATGTAGTATTTCACCACGCCGACGTCGCCGACCGCCGCGCTCACGCCGTCTTCAAACAGCTCCTGCAGCATCAGCGGAGTATTATCAAAACGTTTGATCGCGGTACTGTTCTTGCCCAGCACGTCGGAAACCACGATATCGCCGGTGCTGGAGTTCACCACGCCGACTTTCTCGTTTTTCAGCGCCTCAAGGGAGGAGACCTTTGAATCCGCCGGCACGACGATGGACTGTTCGGCCGGGAAATAAGGGGCGGAGAAATCCACCATCTGCTTACGCTTATCGGTGATAGTGATCCCGGAGATAATAATGTCGCGGTCGCCGGTGTTGAGGGTGGCGAAGATCCCTTCCCACGGCGTATTGACCAGTTTGATATCAAAGCCTTCCGCTTTGGCGATCGCTTTGATGATATCGATATCAAAACCTTCCAGCTGTTTCTGGCTGTTCTCGAACTCAAACGGGCGATAGGTTCCGCCGGATCCCACCACGTAAGTTTGCTGAGCCGCGTGGGCGGTGCCGATCATCGCCGCCACCAGGCAGCATGCTTTCATCCACTTCTTAACCATGACAACTCCGTTTTATGCATTAATTTTGCATAAAAATACACACTGTCAGCATGGCATGCAACCGGAAACCTTCCCGACGGTAAATTATCTGCCGTTTAGCTTCGTTTACCGCCGGATTTCCCGATGGCCCGATGCAATTCATTGATCCGCTTCATCGATTTCACCGTTTTTTGCGGCGCGGTGGAGGCGACCGACAGCACGATCATCTCCAGGCAAACCAGCACCGTCCCGTGCAGCGGCACCCGCCCATTATCGCCGCCGCGCGGCACCTCAATGACCACCTGCGCCTCCTGGCTAAAGCGGGAGTCCAGCGCCTGGGTGAGTAAAATCGTCGGGATCCCCAGACGGCGGGCCTCGCGCAGGGTCGTCATCCCCTCCCGGTGCGGCGACTTCTGCCCCATCATAATCAGCACGTCGCCGCGCTGCAGGCCGATCAGCTGCTCGGCGAGGCTAAACCCGGTGCGGTTCATTACGTACGAAGGCAGGCCGATGCGGCTCAGCAGCCTGGCGGTATACTCCGCCAGAATGCCCGAGGCGCCGATCCCAAAAATCCCCACCTGGCGCGCGTCGGTCAGCAGCGCCACCGCCTGGGCCACCGCGGCGCGGTTGTCGGGGCGCGCAAGCACTTCGCAGGCCCGCTGATGCCCTTCCAGCACGAAATCGATGCTCGAATTGACGTCGCTGGATAAGGCGCTCACCGTGGAGATCATTTTTTCCGACGAGGTCGCCGACGGGCCGAACCAGCGCTCCATGGTCTGCTTCAGCTCCCGCAGTCCGGCGAAGCCGAGCGCCTGGATGGCGCGCACCACCGTGGCGTCCGAGGTATTGGTCGCGGCGGCGATTTCCATGGCCGTGCGCTCCAGCACCGCTTCCCGGTTTTCGTTGATATAGCTCACCACCGCCAGCAGACGCGGCGACAGCTGATGCGCGCGGGCGCGAAAACGTTCGCCGAACAGGTCAACCCGCCCCTTCTCTCTTTTGACCACCGTTTTCATTTCAGCCCCTCGGGCAAAGGACGACCGGCAATGTGCGACTGTACCTGGGCGACCATCAGCGACAGCGCGGCGTAGGAGTTAGAGATAACCTCCTCGCGCGGCAGCAGAATGTAGCGCCCGGTGCGGCAGGCGCGCATAAAGTCGCACCAGCCGGGCATCACGCCCTCCATCGCCTGCAGCTCATCCTGCGGCCTGCCGCCGGTATCGGAACGCCAGGTGGCAAATACGAAATCGGCATCCAGCGCCGGCAGCTGCTCGGCGCTGACGTCAATACGCTGGCCATCGGGGATGTTGTCAATCAGCGGCGGGAAGCGGAATCCGGCATCGCGCAGCACGCGTCCCAGCGCATGATAGGCGTGATGCACGGTAACCTTGCCGTTGTTGGCCTGAATCACCGAGACTACGATGTTTTGCGTATCCACCATCGCCTTTAGCTGGGCTATCTGCGCCTGATAGCGGCGTTCGAGGATTAAGAGCCGCGGCTGGGTACCGGTGAGCTGCGCCAGCTTGCGGTAGATGCGCGGCGCGCTGCCCTGCAGGTGGTCGATGCTGACCGTTGGCGCAATCTTCTCCAGCTGCTCCACCGAAACGTGACGGCTGGGCTCGGTAATAATCAGGTCCGGTTTCGCGGCGGCCACCGCTTCGAGATCGATATCCGCCGTGCCGATAAACCGAATCGCGCTGTTATCGAAATCAACGCCGGTCAGCTGTGCGCTGGCGCGTAAAAAGTGGCTGCCGTCCGGACGCGTCCTCCCGTGGCTGGCCACCGGCGGGACGCCAAGCTCGATCAGCGGGATGGTGATATCCAGATCGTGCAGCGACACAATGCGCTGCGGGTGCAGCGGAACGGTCACCGTACGACCCAAATCATCGGTAAAGGTTTGCGTATCGGCGGCCGAGGCGACGCCCGCTAACAGCACCAGCAGAGAAACGAACCAACGCATAGCGATCCTTTTTGATTTACAGGGCGTCACGGCGACGCCAGAGCAGAACGATAAAAAACGGACAGCCGACCAGCGCAATCACGATCCCTGCAGGGATCTGCAGCGGCGCGAAAGCCAGTCGGCCAATTGTATCGGTGGCTAACACCAGCAGCGCGCCAACCAACGCGCTGCCGCAGAGCAGCGCCACCTGGCCGCCGCGCAGCAGAAACCGCGCCATATGCGGCGCCATCAGGCCAACGAAGCCGAGGCTTCCGACGCAGGAAACGCTGGCGGAGGTCAGCAGCACCGGCGCGAAAAAGCGCAGCAGGGTTAGCTGCTGCAGGCGTACGCCGAGACCAATGGCAGTGCGGTCGCCGAGCAGCGCCGCATCGGCGGCCCTGGCGGTCAAAAAAAGGATCAGCGCCCCGGGCAGCGCCCAGCAGAAGGCGACGGCCAACAGCGGCCAGGTCGCCGCGTGCAGGCTGCCCGCCAGCCAGATCATCGCCGTTTGAACATCGCGCACGTCGGCGGTGGTCATAAAAATGCCCACCGCCGCCGCCAGCGTCCACGACACGCCGATGCCGATGAGAATAAAGCGCGGGCGCGAACAGTCGCGGGCCAGCGCCAGAACCAGCAGCGCCACCAGCACGCCGCCGAGCATTCCCGCCAGCGGCCGCCAGACCAGGCCCACCGCCGGGAAGAACAGCACCAGCGCCAGAACGACAATACTGGCCCCCTCCTTCACCCCGATAAGCCCGGGATCCGCCAGACCGTTGCGGGTAATGCTCTGCATCGCCGCGCCGGCCAGACCGAGCATCGCCCCGCACAGCAGCGCCATAAACAGCCGCGGCAGGCGGATATCAAAGAGGATAAATCGCTGCTGTTCGTCCACGATGTCCGCCCCCAGCAGCGCACGGAACAGGGTACCGGAGGGCATCGGGAAGCTGCCGCGGGTCAGGCCAAACAGCGCCAGCAGCAGGATGACGAGCAGCGCGACAGCGGCGATTTTTACCGCCGCAGGGCGCAGCAGAATGTGCCAGCGGCCGCAGGTCAGCGGCCGAAAGCCGGCGCGACGGACGGCGCTTTTCATTTAAAAAACCTCGCGGCGATAAAAATAAATACCGGCGCCCCCACCAGCGCGGTCATCGCGCCGGTTGCCAGCTCCTGGGGCGCAACCAGGGTACGAGCGGCGATATCCGCCAGCAGTAGCACCAGAGCGCCAACCGGAGCGGCCAGCGGTAGCGCCAGACGAATATCTTCGCTAATCAGCCGGCGCACCGCGTGGGGGACCACCAGCCCGACAAAGCCGATCGGCCCGGCCACCGCCACCGCCGAGCCGCACAATAGCGCAATGGCGGTCAGCCCCAGCAGGCGGGTCTGAACAATCTTTACCCCCAGCCCCAGCGCGACCTTATCGCCCAGCGCCAGCACGTTAAGACGCGGCGCGATGACCAGCGCGATCGTCACTCCCGCCAGCGCCGGGAGCAGCGCAGCGCGCAGCGTTTGCCAGTTCAGCCCGGCAAGATCGCCCGCCAGCCAGGTGCGCATCGCCAGCAACGTTTGTTCATCGAGGATCAGAATCGCCGCGGTGACAGCCGAGGCAAAGGCCGACAGCGCCACCCCGCACAGGGTAATGCGCAGCGGCGTAACGCCGCCCCGCCCGGACGACGACAGCAGCATCACGCCGCCAAACAGCAGCGCCGCGCCGCAGGCGGCGGTGAGCGGTCTGGCTAACGCCACGCCGCCGAGGCTGATTCCCAGCGCCGATGTCGCCACTACCGCCAGCGAAGCGCCGGCGTTAAGGCCGAGAATATGCGGCTCGCCCAGCGGGTTGCGGATCACGGTTTGCAGCAGCAGCCCCGCCACGCCGAGCGCCGCGCCGGTGAGCAGCGCCGCCGCGAGACGTACCAGGCGTAAATCGACAATAATTCGGTGGTCAAAATTGCGCGGATCGTAATGGAGCAGCGCCTGCAGCACCGTTTGCGGCGCAATCCAGCGCGCGCCAAGTCCGAGATGCACCAGCGAGCCGCCCAGCAGCAGCAGGCTCAGCAGTACCAGCGCCAGCCGGGGGCGGGATTGTCGGCGCGGCAGCAGCAGCGCGGAGGCGCTCATAATGCCTTCTCCTCACGGGCGCGGAACGGCATAAAAAAGGGCTTACCGGTCTGCGGGTTGAGCGACATCTGCACGTCCACGTCAAAGACGGTTTTGATCAGCTCCGGCGTGCAGATTTCCTGTTCATTAATCACCCCGGCGATCGCGCCTTTTTTAAGAAACACCAGCAGGTCGGCGTAGTTCACCGCGAAGTTCAGGTCGTGCAGGACGGTGACCACCGTGCGGCCGTGATCGCGGGTTAAGGTTTGCAGCAGTTCAAGGATGTCGACCTGATAGCGCAGATCGAGCCAGGTGGTGGGCTCATCCAGCAGAATCGTCGCCGTTTGCTGGGCGAGAGCCATCGCGATCCAGCAGCGCTGGCGCTGGCCGCCGGAGAGGCTATCAACCGCCAGGTGGGCAAACTCTGCGGTACCGGTGAGCCGCAGCGCCTCTTCTACCGCCCGTTCATCGGCCTCGGACCATTGTCGCATCAGCCCCTGCCAGGGGTAACGCCCGCGCGAAACCAGTTCAAAAACCGTCAGCCCTTCCGGGGTCAGCGGCGATTGCGGCAGAATGCCCAGCCGACGGGAAACCTCCCGGGTCGGCATCTGGTGAATCACCTCGCCGTCCAGGCGTACGCAACCCCCCAGCGGCTTGAGCATCCGGGCGATAGTCGACAGCAGCGTCGATTTCCCCGAGCCGTTGGCGCCGGCCAGTACCGTCATTTTCCCGTGGGGGATGGTCAGATGAATATTGTCGACAATTAGCGTCTGGCCATATCCGGCCGACAGGGAATCAAGGACGATCCCCTGCTCTGCAGGCAACACCCGCTGTGGCATAACTCGCTCCCGCGCCGCAACGGCGTGGCGCCAGGCCCGCTCGTTCCGCACTCAAACAAAAATAAATCTCATTCTCTTTTGATCATGCGGTGGATGAATGTAGTAGTCAATACCCTATGACGGCGCCGGCCGCGCGGGTTTACTACCAAAACCCTCACAACATAAAAAGACTTTAATCATCAATTAAAACAATAAGATATTACTTTTTCGCCCAGCCCCTCCCTCGCTAATTGATTGATTATTTGTTTCGTCAGTTTTTTATCTTACATAACGTTTACTACTACATGCCTTCATGATTGAATGATTCTCAATTACATATCTGGCGCGCGTTGCGGCGTAAAAAACAGCCAGGTTTATTTTTCAGGGCAATGATTTTATTGGCTTTACCTCTCCGCAAAGGCGAGGTTCGTTCACGAGACACAAAAATGATTCCACTCAATGTCCCTTATTCGGCATTAAAAGGGCGTGCGCTTTTTTCACTGATTTTTTTCACCTCACCGGGATTATTGGCAGCGGTTAATAGCGCCGATAAAACAAAGAAAACCGCTGACGAGACCATAACGGTCGTGGCCGACGGCACTCGGCAACGCGCCACCCAGGGATATCAGCCGGTCAATACCTCGACCGCCACGCTGACTACCATGCCGATGCTGGATATTCCGCAGGTGGTCAATACCGTCAGCGAGCAGGTGCTCGAGGATCAGCATGCGACGAACCTCGACGAAGCGCTGTATAACGTCGCCAACGTGGTACAAACCAATACCCTCGGCGGGACCCAGGACGCCTTCACCCGCCGCGGCTTCGGCGCTAACCGCGATGGTTCAATCATGACCAACGGCCTGCGCACCGTGCTGCCGCGCAGCTTCACCGCCGCCACCGAACGCGTCGAAGTGCTCAAAGGCCCGGCCTCAACGCTGTACGGTATTCTCGACCCCGGCGGATTAATCAACGTGGTGACCAAACGCCCGGAGCGCAGCTTCGGCGGCTCCGTCTCCGCCACCTCCACCAGCTTTGGCGGCGGTACCGGCCAGTTTGACGTCACCGGCCCCATCGACGGGACTCAGCTGGCGTATCGGGTAATTGGCGAATATCAGCATGAAGATTACTGGCGTAATTTCGGCAAAGAGAAGAGCAGCTTTATTAACCCCTCCCTGACCTGGTTCGGCGAGCGGGCGACGGTGAACGTCTCATATTCGCACCGTGACTACAGTGCCCCATTCGATCGCGGCACCATCTTCGATCTGAATACCGGCCATGCGGTGAACGTCGATCGCAAAACGCGTTTTGATGAACCGTTTAATATTACCGACGGTTATTCCGATCTCGCGCAGCTGAATGCCGAATACCGTCTCAGCGACGCCTGGACCGCCCGCTTCGACTACAGCTACAGCCAGGATCATTACAACGACGATCAGGCCAGGGTAATGGCCTACGACTCAGCGACCGGCAACCTGACCCGCCGCGTCGATGCCACCCACGGTTCCACCCAGAAAATGCACACTACGCGGGCGGATTTACAGGGCAACGTGGTCATTGGCGGTTTCTACAACGAGATCCTCACCGGCCTGGCCTACGAGAATTACGATCTGCTGCGCACCGATATGATCCGCTGTAAGAACGTCAAGGGTTTCAATATCTATAATCCGGTCTACGGCACTGTTGGCAAATGCTCCAGCGTTTCGGCATCCGACAGCGACCAGCGTATTCAGCAGGAGAGCTACGCGGGCTACCTCCAGGATGCGCTCTATCTTACCGATAAGTGGATTGCCGTCGCCGGGGTGCGCTATCAGTATTACACCCAGTACGCCGGCAAGGGCCGCCCGTTTAACGTCAATACCGACAGCAGCGACCAGAAATGGACGCCGAAAGCGGGCCTGGTGTATAAGCTGACGCCGTCCGTCTCGCTGTTCGGTAACGTGGCGCAGTCGTTTATGCCGCAGTCCTCTATCGCCAGCTATATTGGCAATCTGCCGCCGGAAGAGTCGACGTCTTACGAGCTGGGCGCGAAGTTCGATCTGTTCAACGGCGTCACCGCCAATATCGCGCTGTTTGATATTGATAAGCGCAACGTCCTCTACACGGAATCCGTGGGCGATGAGACGGTGGCAAAAACCGCCGGTAAAGTGCGCTCCCGCGGCGTCGAAGTGGACGTGGCCGGATCGCTGACCGATAACCTGAGCGTTATCGCCAGCTACGGCTATACCGATGCGAAGGTCACCGACGATCCGGATTACAAAGGCAAACCGCTGCCGAACGTGCCGAAACACACCGGTTCGCTGTTCCTGAGCTACGACATTCACAATGTCTACGACAGCAATACGCTGACGGTGGGGGGCGGCGGTCGCGCGGTGAGCAAACGTTCCGGCACCAACGGCGCGGATTATTATCTGCAGGGCTATGCGGTGGCGGATGTGTTTGCGGCCTATAAGATGAAGCTGCAATATCCGGTGACCCTGCAGGTTAACGTGAAGAACCTGTTCGATAAGACCTATTACACCTCCTCCATCGGCACCAATAACCTCGGCAACCAGATCGGCGATCCGCGGGAAGTACAGTTTACGGTGAAGATGGATTTTTAAGCCTCATCCCTGTCCCGGATCGCGGCGCGCGGCGCCTTATCCGGGCTAGCACACTGTAGCCCGGGGGCGGCGCGGCCCCCGGGAATCTCCGCCAAACGGTCAGAATCAGCACGCCCCGGATAACGCCTTGCCTTACCAGTCCTCACCCTGGCCAAGAATGCGCAAAATATCCTGCCGATGCTGCAGCAGCAGCGGATTGTCGCGATGGCGAGGATACGTCAGCGGAAGCGCAAACTCGGCGATAATCCGCCCCGGTCGCGGCGACATGATTAACACCCGATCGCACAGCAGCAGCGCCTCTTCGATGTCGTGGGTAACCAGCAGGCTGGTATAGCCCTGCTGTTGCCACAGGGCGATCAGCTGCCGCTGCATGCTGATGCGGGTAAGGGAATCCAGCTTGCCCAGCGGCTCGTCGAGCAACAGCAGACGCGGCTCATTCAGCAGCGCCCGCGCCAGCGCCGCACGCTGCGCCATCCCGCCGGAAAGCTGGCGCGGCCCCGCTTCGCTAAACGCCTGCAGCCCCATTCGCGAAATCAGCGCATCGGCCTTTGGCTCAAGCCCCTTTTTCCCCTGCGCCTGCGGTCCCAGCAGCACGTTTTGCCGCACCGTCAGCCACGGATAAAGGGTCGGATCCTGAAACACCAGTATCCTTTCGGGCCCCGGTCCGCCCATCGCCGCCTCATCAATCTGAATTTGCCCGGCCTGCTGCGGCTCCAGTCCCGCCAGCAGCCGCAGCAGAGTGGATTTACCGCAGCCCGAAGGACCGAGCAGCGCGACGCTCTCTCCGGGCCGCAGCTGCAGGCTGATATTCTCCAGCACCGGCACCGTCTGTTTGCCAAGGCTAAAAGCGTGATGCAGATGGCTTATCGACACCGCCGCGCCGGTCGATGCCGCCTGAGAAGTGGCGTTCGCGGTTACCATTGCATCCCTCCCCGCTGCCAGCTCAGCAGCCGGTCTCGCACCATAAACAGCCCGCTAATCAGGCCGGAGCAGAGCAGCGCCATCACCAGCAGCGCCGCGTACATATTGGGATAGGCCGCCCAGCCCTGCGCCCACTGGAGATAAAAACCGATACCGGATTTCACGCCGACCATTTCGGCGACGATCAGCACCGAAAACGATGCGCCAAGCCCCATAAACAGGCCGACAAAAACGTTCGGCAACGCGGCGGGGATCGCCACGCGCAGGATCAGGAAACGCTGGCTGGCGCCCAGGGTTCGCGCCACGTCATACCACGCCTTATCGATGCCGATAACCCCGGACCAGGTCAGCACGGTCACCGGGAACCAGGTGCTGAGCGCGATCAGAAACACGCTGGCGCCGAAGCTGGAGGGGAAGATAAACAGGCACAGCGGCAGCAGCGCGGTGGACGGCACCGGCCCCAGCAGACGCAACACCGGATGCACCCAGTAGCCGATCCGCTGGGACCAGCCGATCGCCAGCCCGCTGATAAAACCGCAGCTGGTGCCCAGCAGCACCCCGAGCCCGAGCAGCCCCAGCGAATGCAGAAGGCTATCAAGCAGGCGCGGCCAGTCATCGTGCAGCACCTCAATCAGCGCCTGCGGCGGCGCGAAAAACGGCACCGGCAAAAACGCCGTCTTGGCCGTCAGTCCCTCCCACAGCGCAAAAAGCAGCGGCAGCAGCGCCAGCCACTTTCCGGCATGCTGCAGGCGAGTCCCCCGCTGCCGCCAGTAGCGGTAGCTCAGCGCCAGCAGCAACAGTCCGCCGCCAAGGGTGAACTGCGCCAGCGCCCACCCTTCGCTAAACGGCCAGCGCCGCCCGGCATCGGGCCAGGCCAGGGTAAACAGGCCGCCCAGCAGCCATAGCGCGGCGGCAAGCCAGCCTTCCTTCCACAGCGGCCTACCGCTTGCCGGGCGCGTCAGCACCCGTTCAGGCGAAAACGTTGACATAAATGCTCTCCGCAAACTGATGGGGATCGGTTCCCGGTTTAATGACCTGCACCCGCTGAAGATCCACGGCGTACTGGGTCAGCTCTTTGACAAACGCCTCGCCCACCGCATGATGGCCGTGCCCCTGGCCGTGGAGAATGCCGCTGACCTCCGCCTCATTGGTATTCAGCGCATGGGCGAGGAAGGATTGCGCCACGCTCTCCGGATGCGCGGCGGCATAGCTGTGCGCCTCAAGAATCGCCTGGGTGAGCGCGGCGGCGGCCGGTTTATGATCGCGCGCCAGGCTACCGCTGACCCCCAGTACGCAGCAGCTCAGGTTAGCGTAATCGCCGGTCATATTGCTGGCGATAAGCTGATATTTACCGGTGTCCAGCAGACGATAGCTGAAAGGTTCGCTGCCGCTGATGGCGGCAATTTCGCGTTTATCCAGCGCCACGCTGAGTAAATCTGCCGGATAGACTTTCCACTGCACATCGCTTATCGGATCGATGCCGTGGCGCTTAAGCAAGATGGCGAAGAAGTTTTTATCCGGCCCGGCCATATCGGTGACGCCGATGGTTTGCCCCTTCAGGCTCTCCAGGCCGCCGAACGGCGAGTTTTTCGCCGTCAGCAGGTTCAGGCAGCCGCCGTGGGTTCCGGCGGTGAGCTTCACGTCGAAGCCCTGCTCCAGCGCCTTCAGCCAGCGCAGCGCCATCCCGACGCCGGCGTCGGCCTTGCCGGTGGCAATCGCCTCCAGCAGCACGTCCGTCGAGTTGCCGAAGTTAACGAACTCCACGTCGAGATTGTATTTACTGAAGATCTTCTGCTGCTCCGCGACGGCAACCGGCGCCAGGCACACCGCGCTTTTGTTAATCGCCAGCTTGATTTTGTACGGCTGCGCCAGGCGCAGGGCCGGGTGTTCCTCACCGCTCTCCATGGCCGCCATATCGTGAGCCCAAAGCGGCAGAGAGGCCCCGGCCAGCGCAAGGCTGCCGGTCAAGCGTAAGAAACGACGGCGAGATGTCATCATGGCGACACCTCCGCATGGGCCTGCGCGGCAGGCACGCTAAAGCCGTTATCAAACGTCGGCGTCACGTCCAGCTTTGCGCGGATCAGCCCGTTGGCGAGGTAAAAGTCCGCCGTCGACTGCTGCTGAGCGACCGTCTTCGCGTCCAGACGCAGCCACTGCGACTGGCGATTGGCAAACTGCGCGCGGGCGATATCCGCCGGGAAACGAATAATTTCCCCCAGCGTTTTACCGTAGCTATCGAGATTGGCGTAGGCCCAGCGCTCGGCGCCGGCCAGGCGATTTAGGTAATCCTGCAGCGCCGCACGCTTCTGCGGATCCTTAAGGGCATCATCGGTTGCCGCCAGGAAAGTGTTACCCGGCAGCAGCCCTTTGCCGCTGACCAGAATCTGTCCCTCGGCGGTCTTCACCAGCTGCGTGGTATAGGGCTCCCAGGTCGCCCAGGCGTCCACCGAACCGTTGAGCAGCGCCACTTTGGCGTCCACCGGACCGAGAAATACCCACTGCACCTCTTTCGGCGAAATTCCCGCCTGCTCCAGCGCTTTCAGCGCCACAAAGTGGCCAATCGACCCTTTACCGGTAGCGATGCGTTTGCCTTTTAAATCCGCGGCGCTTTTCAACGCGCTGCCGGGCGAGACCAGCACCGCGGTGCCGGCCGGGTTGCTTTTATCGACGGCGATGGCTTTAACCGGCGCGCCGTTAGCCAGCGCGAACAGCAGCGGCGCATCGCCGATAATTCCCGCATCCACCGCCCCGGCGTTAAGCGCTTCCGCCAGCGGCGCGGCGGCCGGAAACTCGGCCCATTTAATCTCGTAAGGGAGATCCTGCAGGGCGTTGGCTGCCTCCAGCTGCGAACGCATGCCGCCTTTTTGATCGGCGATTCGCAGGGTGATTCGCTCCTGAGCCGCCGCATAGCCGCTCAGGGCCAGCAGCATAACCACCCCGGCTAAACCGGTAACATTAAGTCTGCGCATATGAATTATCCTTATTTTTGAAAAGCGTGTTTGCCGGCCGCCAGCCACGCGCTGTCGCTCTGCGGGGTATGTACCCGCCCGCACAGCACGTTGCGATAGTGGCGTTCCAGAGGATTTTGCCGACTCAGGCCATGGTTGCCGGTCAGCTCCAGCGCCAGGTTCACCGCCTGAATGGCGTTGTCGGTAATCGTGACTTTCGCGAGATTCGCCTCAATGGCGGAAAAGCCCAGCTGCGCGGCCTTTTCCAGCAGAGTGCGATTGACCAGTAGCCAGCCGTCAATCTGGCCGACTTTTTCCTGCACCCGCGGCAGGCTGGAAAGGGGTTGCCCAAGGCTGCCCGGAATACGCGTACCCAGCCACGTTACCAGCCAGTCGCGGGCCGCCCGCGCGATGCTGTCGTAAATCGCCGCCAGCAGCGCCGTATGGCGGTTGGCAAACAGACGAAACTGTTCCGCATCCGGCACGGGAGGCGCATCGGCAGGCCACACGTCCACCGCGTGCTCTGCGGCCACCCGGACGTTGTTCAGCACCACTTCGTGGCTGCCGGTTGCCCGCATTCCGGCGTGATCCCAGCTGTTCACCACGGTAATGCCCTCACTGTCGCGGGGCACCAGCCAGGTGCCGACCAGCGGCGGAGCGTCGTCGCTGCGGCCCCAGATGGCCAGCCAGCTCAGCCCCTCAATACCGGTGGTATAGATTTTATGGCCGTTAATCTGCCACCCTTCCGCGCGGCGGGTCGCCACGGTTTGCGGCAGGCCGCCGCGCGCCGGGGAGCCCAGTTCCGGCTCCACGCGCAGGCTGTTGATCAAGCCTCCCCGCTCGACGGCATCGTGAAAAACCCGCTGGCGCAGCGGCTCGGACCAGTTCTCGTTTTCCGCCAGCCGCAGATGGTGCAGGTACTGCATGCAGACGATCAGCGCCGTCGCCGGTTCGCCCCAGGCGATGGCCGCAATGGCCTGCTGAAGCTCGGCTAAGCCGGCACCTGCCCCGCCGTACTGCTGCGGCACGGCGAGGCTTAAAAAACCGCGCTGGCGCAGACGGTCGATATTGTCGCGGGGAAAGTCGCCGCTGGCGTCGAGACTGGCCGCCTGCTCCGCCATCAGCTGGCGAACCTCCCTCAACCGCCGCGCCCAGTCATCGCTTGTCTGACCGATCACGAGGCGCGCTCCGCCACGGCGCGCAGGGCGGCTTTTTCGCGGGCGATCGGCAGCAGCGCTTTACCGTACTCCTGAGCATCGTTGAGCGGATCGAACCCGCGGATCAGGAAGTTGCGCACGCCGAGGTCGTAGTAATCGAGCAGCGCGTCGGCGACCTGTTCCGGGGTGCCCACCAGCGCGGTGGAGTTGTGGCCGCCGCCTACCAGCTGCGCGATCCCGGTCCACAGGCGTTTATCCACCACCTTGCCCTGCGCCGCCGTCGCCCGCAGACGCTGCGCCCCGACGCTGTCGGGCTTGGCTTTGAAACCGCCTCCGCTCTGCGCCGCCCGCTCGGTGGCGACGTGCAGGATATGCTCGGCTTTCTCCCAGGCCTCGGCTTCGGTCGCGGCGATAATCGGCCGGAACGAGACGCTGAAGTCGATTTCGCGCTGATGTTTCGCCGCCTCGGCCCGCACGCGCTGGATGGTTTCCGCGGTTTGCGCCAGCGACTCTCCCCACAGGGCGAAGACGTTGGCGTGCTTGCCGGCCACGGCAATGGCCGCTTCCGACGAACCGCCGAAATAGAGAGGGATATGCGGTTTTTGCAGCGGGCGAATGGCCGACCACGCCTGTTCCGCCTGATAAAAGTCATTGGCGATATCCACCGGCTGTTCGGCGGTCCACACCTTGCGGACGGTCTCAAGGAAGGCATCGGTACGCGCATAGCGCTGGTCGTGATCGAGGTAATCACCGTCGCGGCGCTGCTCGGCGTCATTGCCGCCGCTGATGATATGTACCGCCAGACGGCCGCCCAGCAGGTGTTCAAGGGTAGCGAACTTACGCGCGGCGAGGGTCGGCGAGACAAAACCGGGACGATGAGCCAACAGGAAGCCGATCTTTTGCGTCGACAGGCCCGCCAGCGCGGTCACCAGGAATCCGTCGGGTTGATCGGACCAGTGGCCCACCAGCAGGCGGTCAAACCCGGCGGCCTCGTGGGTTTGCGCGAAACGCACGATGTAATCGCGGTCAAAAATCGGGCCGACCGGGGCGATGGTTTCCGACGACAGGCGGTGGCCGATCATGCCGAGAAATTGAATGCTCATGCAGAACTCCTTGTAGCAGGATAATGAGTGGGCCGCCGCGGCGGCGCGTTTTCATTACCCTATACACGGGCTCTTAATGAACAAAATGCATTTTTATCATATCTTAATATGCGAGATAAGCATTTATAAAAATTATATATACGTTTCAGCCAGATACGTTTAGCTGCTGAACGACTTTGCCGGCGAAAAAAGTCAGCGGCTGGCTCAGATTAGCCAGATTCTGCGCGTGAACCAGCCACAGATGCACCTCGGGCTGGAAATCCGCCAGCGTCAATACCGTCACCTCATCGCGCCACGGGCTGGCGGCCAGCGCGGCGCGCGGCACCAGGCCAAGCCCCAGCCCCTGCGCCACGAGGCTGATTTGCAGCTGGGCGCCCGCGGTCTCGACATTCAGCGCCAGACGCAGCCCCTGGGACTGCAGCTCGCGGATCAGCCCGGCCCGCAGGCCGCAGCCGTCGGGATTGAGCACCCAGCCTTTTTCCGCGCAGTCGCGCAGCGCCCCGGCGTGAAGACGCCAGCTTTTAGCCGCAATCACCACAATATCCAGCGGGCACAGCAGGCGCCCGCCGTAGCCCTCAGCAAAGCGTTGCTGTTCCGGCCCCATCGCCAGCACGCCGTCCAGCTCGACGCTTTCAAGGCGCTTTTGCAGCAGCCCGCTCCAGCCGCAGGTCACCTGCGGTCGCAGGGCGGGAAACTGCTGGCGCAGCGCGGTCAGCGCCGGCTGCAGGGCAATTTCCGCCACGCTCTGCGGGACCCCGAGACGCAGGATACCGTGCGGCTCGGCCTCGGGGTCGAGCAGGCCGTACAGCTTTTTGGTCTCCCGCTTGATGCTCAGGCACTGCTCGTAAACCCGGTGTCCGGCGGCGGTCAGGGTAAGCGGCCGGGTCTGACGCTCCAGCAGCGTTACGTTGAGGGTTTGCTCAAGACGCTGCAGACGACGGGTAATCGCCGATTGGGTAATACCGAGATATTCCGCGGCCTGGTTAAGCGAGGAGAACTGCACGGTGGCCAGCAGTGCGTCAATGTCGTCGATGCGCATAGCGTCCTTAAAGCCTGGCCCATCAGAGCTATTTTGCTTGCCATTTTGAACCTGGGCAGTGCTCAGACAAAACTCATAGAGTTTTGAACGCCTTCAGGGCGGCCCGAAGGGGGAGCGTAGCGAATAATCCTCACGTACTACGTGTACGCTCCGGTTCTTCCGCGCTGGCCGTGTTCAAACTGTCTACGCCAATGACGCTTGATGGGTAGGCTATCAATGTTATTTTTGCATATTAATATATGCGGAAATTGCATTTTAATTATATTAACGCCTTTGCTAGCGTAAAGACCAGTCCCGACAACAGGAAGCGACCATGACCGCACCGCGAGTGGAAAAATTACGCCAGTTTATTCAAGACCTTGATGCCCTGCATCGCGAATTTACCGATGAACAGCCCCTGCTCGACGCCGTGGCCCTGCGCCTGGCCGCGCTGGTGAAAAAGGATGACTGGCTGCCGGAGGAGTACACCCTGCCGCATCCCCACCACTATCAGCAGTATCTGCTGCATGCCGATTCCGGACAGCGTTTTTCCATTGTCAGCTTCGTCTGGGGGCCGGGGCAATCGACGCCGATTCACGATCATCGGGTGTGGGGCGCCATCGGCATGCTGCGGGGCGCGGAGGAGAATCAGCGCTACCGCCTGGACGAGCGCGGCCAGCCGGTGGTCATCGGCGTTGCTGAACGCCTTTCCCCAGGCGAAGTGGAAAAAGTCTCTTCCCGCGACGGCGATATTCACCGGGTGAGCAACGCCCTCGCGGATAGCGTCTCGATCAGTATTCACGTTTACGGCGGCAATATCGGCGGCGTCAGGCGAGCGGTTTATACCCCGGAAGGCCTCGTCAAACCTTTTGTCTCCGGCTACTCCAACCGCCACTTACCCAATATCTGGGATCTCTCAAAGGATAATTAATATGCCCACCTGTTCTTATCGCCCGGCCGCCCAGCTGCGCCAGGCGCTGCTTGACGGCGCCGAGCTGGCGCTGATCGACGTTCGCGAAGAGGCCGACTTTGCCCGCAGCCATCCGCTGTTTGCCGCTAATCTGCCGCTCAGCAAGCTGGAGCTGGATATTTTTCGGCGCGTGCCGCGCCTGACGACGCCGATTACCGTCTATGACGGCGGCGAAGGTCTGGCGGAGCGGGCCGTCGAGCGCCTGCAGAGCTGGGGCTACGAAGATGTCGCCCTGCTGGAAGGCGGCCTGCCGGGGTGGCAGCGCAGCGGCGGAGAGCTGTTCCAGGATGTGAATTCGCCGAGCAAAGCGTTCGGCGAGCTGGTGGAGAGCGAGCGGCATACCCCCTCGCTGAGCGCCGGGGAAGTGCAGGCGCTGCTCGATGGTCAACAGGAGGTGGTTGTCGTCGACGCGCGCCGTTTCGATGAGTATCACACCATGAATATTCCCGGCAGCATCAGCGTGCCCGGCGGGGAGCTGGCGCTGCGCATTGAGGGCCTGATTCCGTCATCGCAGGCGACGGTGATCGTCAACTGCGCGGGGCGCACGCGCAGTATTATCGGCACGCAGTCGCTGCGCAATGCCGGTTTGCCCAATCCGGTCTACGCGCTGCGCAACGGTACCATCGGCTGGACCTTAGCTGGGTTTGACCTTGAGCGCGGCCAGCAGCGGCGTTATGACGCCGATTTTCGCGCCCCAGCCGAACGCGCGGCGGCGGTGAGGCAGCTGGCGGAGCGCGCCGGCGTCGCCTTTATAGACAGCCCAACCCTTCAGCGCTGGCTACGGCAGCCCGCCCGCACCACTTACCTGTTCGACGTCCGCAGCCCGGAGGAGTACGCCGCAGGCCATCTGCCGCTGAGCGTTAGCGCGCCCGGCGGGCAGCTGGTGCAGGAAACCGACCATTTCGCCAGCGTGCGCGGGGCGCGCATTGTGCTGATTGCCGATGACGAGATACGCGCGCCGATAACGGCGTCCTGGCTGGCGCAGATGGGGTGGGAAGTGGCGGTATTACGCGATGCGCGCGCGGAAGATTTTAGCGAGCACGGTACCCCCGCAGGCCGCGTACCGCCGGGTCCGCAGGCGGAGGAGATTGCCCCGCATCAGCTGGCGGCACAGCTGAGGGAGCCGGGAACCGTGGTGCTGGACTTTACCACCAGCGCCAACTACGTCGCCCGGCATATTCCCGGCGCTTACTGGCTGGTGCGTTCACAGCTGCGCCAGGCGCTGGAGGTGCTGCCTTCCGCCAAGCGTTACGTTGTCACCTGCGGCAGCAGCCTGCTGGCCCGCTACGCGGTGCCTGAGGTTGCAGCGTTAACCGGTAAACCGGTGCAGCTGCTGAGCGGCGGCACGCTGGCGTGGATTGACGCCGGGCTGGCGCTGGAGCATGGCGAGACGCATCTGGCGACACCGCGCAGCGATCGCTATCAGCGCCCGTATGAAGGTACCGATAACTCACCCGCGGCAATGCAGGCCTACCTCGACTGGGAGTTCGGCCTGGTTGAACAGCTGAAGCGGGATGGCACGCACGGGTTTAAAGTATTGTGATGTCCCCCGCTCGCGCTGCGCTTAGCGGGGCTACGGGTTCATCGCCGTCTGCGAGCGGTAGCCCGGACAGATGCGCAGCATCGCCTCCGGGAAATTATGCCGCACTGCGCTTTGCTCCCGGGGGCGGCGCAAGCGCCTGCCCGGGCTACAGGTCCACCGCCGTCTGCCATACCGTAGCCCGGACAGATGCGCAGCATCGCCTCCGGGAAATTATGCCGCACTGCGCTTTGCTCCCGGGGGCGGCGCAAAGCTCCTGCCCGGGCTACAGGTCCACCGCCGTCTGCCATACCGTAGCCCGGACAGATGC
>NZ_JBEAIG010000019.1:0-26130 GCF_040064575.1 Klebsiella sp. CN_Kp106
CCCTGATCCACCCGATCGCGATGGACGACGGTCTGCGTTTCGCAATCCGTGAAGGCGGCCGTACCGTTGGCGCGGGCGTTGTTGCTAAAGTTCTGGGCTAATATTTAGTTCTGAATTAAAAAGGGCGCTAAGGCGCCCTTTTTGCTGTCTGCTATTTGCGAGAAGCAGCACAGTGACTGACAGCAAAGAGATTAAACGCCTATTTAATAAACAGGCTATTGTAATCATAACTATTCTCATTTACACTTTATCTGTAAGTTGAACGGGAGTATATATGTACGTTTGTCTGTGTAATGGTGTGAACGATAAAAAAATTCGTCAGGCTGTGCGCCAATTCAATCCTCAGTCTTTTCAGCAGCTGCGGAAATTTATTCCCGTTGGAAATCAATGCGGTAAGTGCGTTCGTGCAGCACGAGAAATTATGGAAGATGAATTAACCCGCATGCCGGAATATCAAGAGATCGCCTGAAGTCTCTCAGCTTTACTTTGACATCCCTATAGCCCGAACTACGCTTCAATAAGTGGAAGCGGAGGGACTATATAATGAAAGGTGATGTCAAAATCATAAGTTATCTCAATAAATTATTGGGAAATGAGCTAGTCGCAATTAATCAATACTTTCTCCATGCGAGAATGTTCAAGAACTGGGGCCTGATGCGCCTCAATGATGTCGAGTACCACGAATCTATCGATGAAATGAAGCATGCCGATAAATATATCGAGCGCATTTTATTTCTCGAAGGGATCCCGAACCTGCAGGATCTCGGCAAACTCCGCATCGGAGAGGACGTCGAGGAGATGCTGCAATCCGACCTGAGGCTGGAACTGGAAGGGGCGAAGGATCTACGAGAAGCCATCGCCTATGCTGACAGCGTCCACGACTACGTCAGCCGTGATATGTTAATCACCATCCTCGCCGATGAAGAAGGCCATATCGACTGGCTGGAAACCGAGCTGGATTTGATAGGTAAAATTGGTCTGCAAAATTATCTTCAGTCGCAGATTAAAGTGGCTGACTAAAAAACGTCTGCCAACCACATAGCAAACCCGCTGTGGCCAGGAAAGGGCCGAAAGGCAGCGGGTTGCGTAATGCCTGCCTATGTTTGCCGCACAGCATCAGAACCGTTACGGCAGCGCAGGCGAGAATCGTTGCTATAAGAACGAGCTGCGGTAAAACTCTCCATCCCTGCCATGCCCCTAGTGCGGCGAGAAATTTGACATCGCCGTAGCCGATGCCTTCACGCCCGCGTATTCCCCTGTAGAGCCAATAGATCAACGCAAAGGCCAGATAGCCTGCTATCGCTCCCCAGACTGCATGCTGCAGATTGGCTGGTGACATACACAGATAATAAAGCAACCCGCCCCACAGCAGAGGGCAGGTAAATTTATCGGGTAGCAAGCCATAGCGCAGATCGTGCCAACAAAGCGTGAGTAATAACCCGCCATAAATAATAAAGAATGCCAAAGTCGCTATCATCGATGGTTTCCATGTGGTGGTCCTGGGTACCGAGTGTGATGCAGGAGCCGAGCCTCTGGCAAAAGGCAATAAACAGGAATGGATGTCCCGCTCCAGAGTATTTGTCGGCCTTTCATGGCATTGCGACGGGCGTGGAAGTGAGCTCGCAGAAACAAGTGATGATTTTGTACGC
The DNA here is from genome assembly GCF_040064575.1 of Klebsiella sp. CN_Kp106. Lineage (NCBI taxonomy): Bacteria > Pseudomonadati > Pseudomonadota > Gammaproteobacteria > Enterobacterales > Enterobacteriaceae > Klebsiella > Klebsiella sp. CN_Kp106. The sequence goes on from NZ_JBEAIG010000019.1 coordinate 1,650, forward strand.
AGCCCTTGCGTTGTCGCTGAATTTGCGTATAATGCGCGGGCCTGTCAAAGTTGACGGCCGGTTCGATATGAACCCTGGTAGCAGCAACACGCTACCAAACAATGTTCCCAATTGGGGAACTATGTAAGAACGGTTACACTCTCCCATCAATCGTAATGGGTATGAGGAGTAACCATTTCGTCTATAAAATAATTGGAGCTCTGGTCTCATGCAGAACCAAAGAATCCGTATCCGCCTTAAAGCGTTTGATCATCGTCTGATCGATCAATCAACCGCGGAAATCGTCGAGACTGCTAAGCGCACTGGTGCGCAAGTCCGTGGTCCGATCCCGCTGCCGACCCGCAAAGAGCGCTTTACCGTTCTGATCTCTCCGCACGTTAACAAAGACGCGCGCGATCAGTACGAAATCCGCACTCATAAGCGTCTGGTTGACATCGTTGAGCCAACTGAAAAAACCGTTGATGCTCTGATGCGTCTGGATCTGGCTGCCGGTGTAGACGTGCAGATCAGCCTGGGTTAATCAGGTCATCGAGCGATTGAGAGGTTGAAACAATGATTGGTTTAGTCGGTAAAAAAGTGGGCATGACCCGCATCTTCACTGAAGATGGCGTATCTATCCCAGTAACCGTAATCGAAGTTGAAGCAAACCGCGTTACTCAGGTTAAAGATCTGGCTAACGATGGCTACCGTGCCGTTCAGGTGACCACTGGTGCTAAAAAAGCTAACCGTGTAACCAAACCGGAAGCGGGTCACTTCGCTAAAGCTGGCGTAGAAGCTGGCCGTGGTCTGTGGGAATTCCGTCTGGCTGACGGCGAAGAGTTCACCGTAGGTCAGGACATTAGCGTTGAGCTGTTTGCTGACGTTAAAAAAGTTGACGTAACCGGTACCTCTAAAGGTAAAGGTTTTGCTGGTACCGTTAAGCGCTGGAACTTCCGTACCCAGGACGCTACTCACGGTAACTCCTTGTCTCACCGCGTTCCGGGTTCTATCGGTCAGAACCAGACTCCGGGCAAAGTGTTCAAAGGCAAGAAAATGGCAGGTCAGCTGGGTAACGAACGTGTCACCGTTCAGAGCCTGGACGTAGTACGTGTTGACGCTGAGCGCAACCTGCTGCTGGTTAAAGGCGCGGTCCCGGGTGCAACCGGTAGCGACCTGATCGTTAAACCAGCTGTGAAGGCGTAAGGGGATAGCAATGGAATTAGTATTGAAAGACGCGCAGAGCGCGCTGACTGTTTCCGAAACTACCTTCGGTCGTGATTTCAACGAAGCGCTGGTTCACCAGGTTGTAGTTGCTTATGCAGCTGGTGCTCGTCAGGGTACTCGTGCTCAGAAGACTCGTGCTGAAGTAACTGGTTCAGGCAAAAAGCCGTGGCGCCAGAAAGGTACCGGCCGTGCGCGTTCAGGTTCTATCAAGAGCCCGATCTGGCGTTCAGGTGGCGTGACCTTCGCTGCGCGTCCGCAGGACCACAGTCAAAAAGTTAACAAAAAGATGTACCGCGGCGCGCTGAAAAGCATTCTGTCCGAACTGGTACGTCAGGATCGTCTGATCGTTGTCGAATCTTTCTCTGTAGAAGCGCCTAAAACTAAGCTGCTGGCACAGAAACTGAAAGACATGGCTCTGGAAGATGTGCTGATCATCACCGGTGAGCTGGACGAGAACCTGTTCCTTGCTGCGCGCAACCTGCACAAGGTTGACGTACGTGATGCAACTGGTATCGACCCGGTTAGCCTGATCGCCTTCGACAAAGTCGTAATGACTGCTGATGCTGTTAAGCAAGTTGAGGAGATGCTGGCATGATTCGTGAAGAACGTCTGCTGAAGGTGCTGCGCGCACCGCACGTTTCTGAAAAAGCGTCTACTGCGATGGAAAAAACTAACACCATCGTTCTCAAAGTTGCTAAAGACGCGACCAAAGCAGAGATCAAAGCTGCTGTGCAGAAACTGTTTGAAGTCGAAGTCGAAGTCGTTAACACCCTGGTTGTTAAAGGGAAAGTTAAACGTCACGGACAGCGTATCGGTCGTCGTAGCGACTGGAAAAAAGCTTACGTCACCCTGAAGGAAGGCCAGAATCTGGACTTCGTCGGCGGCGCTGAGTAAGTCGGAGGAGTAATACAATGGCAGTTGTTAAATGTAAACCGACATCTCCGGGTCGTCGCCACGTTGTTAAAGTGGTCAACCCAGAGCTGCACAAGGGCAAACCTTTTGCTCCGCTGGTTGAAAAAAACAGCAAATCCGGTGGTCGTAACAACAATGGCCGTATCACCACCCGTCATATCGGTGGTGGTCACAAACAGGCCTACCGTATTGTTGACTTCAAACGCAACAAAGATGGTATCCCGGCAGTTGTTGAACGTCTTGAGTACGATCCGAACCGCTCCGCGAACATCGCGCTGGTTCTGTACAAAGACGGTGAGCGCCGTTACATTCTGGCCCCTAAAGGCCTGAAAGCTGGCGACCAGATTCAATCTGGCGTTGATGCTGCAATCAAAGCAGGCAACACCCTGCCGATGCGCAATATCCCGGTTGGTTCTACCGTTCATAACGTAGAAATGAAACCAGGTAAAGGCGGTCAGCTGGCTCGTTCCGCTGGTACTTACGTTCAGATCGTTGCTCGCGATGGTGCTTATGTCACCCTGCGTCTGCGTTCTGGTGAAATGCGTAAAGTCGAAGCAGACTGCCGCGCTACTCTGGGCGAAGTTGGCAATGCTGAGCATATGCTGCGCGTTCTGGGTAAAGCAGGTGCTGCACGCTGGCGTGGTGTTCGTCCTACCGTTCGCGGTACTGCGATGAACCCAGTCGACCACCCACATGGTGGTGGTGAAGGTCGTAACTTTGGTAAGCACCCGGTAACTCCGTGGGGCGTTCAGACCAAAGGTAAGAAGACCCGCAGCAACAAGCGTACTGATAAATTCATCGTACGTCGCCGTAGCAAATAATTTTAGAGGATAAGCCATGCCACGTTCTCTCAAGAAAGGTCCTTTTATTGACCTGCACTTGCTGAAGAAGGTAGAGAAAGCGGTGGAAAGCGGAGACAAGAAGCCCCTGCGCACTTGGTCCCGTCGTTCAACGATCTTTCCTAACATGATCGGTTTGACCATCGCTGTCCATAATGGTCGTCAGCACGTTCCAGTTTTTGTTTCCGACGAAATGGTTGGTCACAAACTGGGTGAATTCGCACCGACTCGTACTTATCGCGGCCACGCTGCTGATAAAAAAGCGAAGAAGAAATAAGGTAGGAGGAAGAGATGGAAACTTTAGCTCAACATCGCCATGCTCGTTCTTCTGCTCAGAAGGTTCGCCTTGTTGCTGACCTGATTCGCGGTAAGAAAGTGTCGCAGGCCCTGGATATTCTGACCTACACCAATAAGAAAGCTGCTGTACTGGTCAAGAAGGTACTGGAATCTGCCATTGCTAACGCTGAACACAACGATGGCGCTGACATTGATGATCTGAAAGTTGCGAAAATTTTCGTAGACGAAGGCCCGAGCATGAAGCGCATTATGCCGCGTGCTAAAGGTCGTGCAGATCGCATCCTGAAGCGCACCAGCCACATTACTGTGGTTGTGTCCGATCGCTGAGACTCTGGAGACTAGCAATGGGTCAGAAAGTACATCCTAATGGTATTCGCCTGGGTATTGTAAAACCATGGAACTCAACCTGGTTTGCGAACACCAAAGAATTCGCTGACAACCTGGACAGCGATTTTAAAGTACGTCAGTACCTGACTAAGGAACTGGCGAAAGCGTCTGTATCTCGCATCGTTATCGAGCGTCCGGCTAAAAGCATCCGTGTGACCATTCACACTGCTCGCCCGGGTATCGTTATCGGTAAGAAAGGCGAAGACGTAGAAAAACTGCGCAAGGTCGTCGCGGATCTCGCTGGCGTGCCTGCACAGATCAATATTGCCGAAGTTCGTAAGCCTGAACTGGACGCTAAATTGGTTGCTGACAGCATCACTTCTCAGCTGGAACGTCGCGTTATGTTCCGTCGTGCTATGAAGCGTGCTGTACAGAACGCAATGCGTCTGGGCGCTAAAGGTATCAAAGTTGAAGTTAGCGGCCGTCTGGGCGGCGCGGAAATCGCACGTACCGAATGGTACCGTGAAGGTCGCGTACCGCTGCACACTCTGCGTGCTGACATCGACTACAACACCTCTGAAGCGCACACCACTTACGGTGTAATCGGCGTTAAGGTATGGATCTTCAAAGGTGAGATCCTGGGTGGTATGGCTGCTGTTGAACAACCGGAACCGGCTGCTCAACCTAAAAAGCAGCAGCGTAAAGGCCGTAAATAAGGAGCGTCGCTGATGTTACAACCAAAGCGTACAAAATTCCGTAAAGTGCACAAAGGCCGCAACCGTGGTCTGGCGCAGGGTACGGATGTTAGCTTCGGCACTTTCGGTCTGAAAGCTGTTGGCCGTGGTCGTCTGACTGCACGTCAGATCGAAGCAGCACGTCGTGCTATGACCCGTGCAGTTAAGCGTCAAGGTAAGATCTGGATCCGTGTATTCCCGGACAAACCGATCACCGAGAAGCCGCTGGAAGTTCGTATGGGTAAAGGTAAAGGTAACGTGGAGTACTGGGTTGCCTTGATTCAGCCGGGTAAAGTCCTTTATGAAATGGACGGCGTACCGGAAGAGCTGGCCCGTGAAGCATTCGGCCTGGCAGCAGCGAAACTGCCGATCAAAACCACCTTTGTAACTAAGACGGTGATGTAATGAAAGCAAAAGAGCTGCGTGAAAAAAGCGTTGAAGAGCTGAACGCTGAGCTGCTGAACCTGCTGCGTGAGCAGTTCAACCTGCGTATGCAGGCTGCAAGTGGCCAGCTGCAACAGACTCATCTGCTGAAGCAAGTGCGTCGTGATGTTGCACGCGTTAAGACTTTACTGACTCAGAAGGCGGGTGCGTAATGACCGATAAAATCCGTACTCTGCAAGGTCGCGTGGTTAGCGACAAAATGGAGAAATCCATTGTTGTTGCTATCGAACGTATGGTGAAACACCCGGTATACGGCAAATTCATCAAGCGTACGACCAAACTGCACGTACATGACGAGAACAACGAATGCGGTATCGGCGACGTGGTTGAAATCCGCGAATGCCGTCCGCTGTCCAAGACTAAGTCCTGGACGCTGGTTCGCGTTGTAGAGAAAGCGGTTCTGTAATAGAGTACGCATTCTCGATACGGATAAACGGCTCAGCGATGAGCCGTTTATTTTTTCTACCCATATCTGATTTGCGGTGTTATAATGCCGCGCCCTCGATATGGGGCTTTTTTAACGACCCTATTTTTGGGTCTCAGTAGTAGTTGACATTAGCGGAGCACTAAAATGATCCAAGAACAGACTATGCTGAACGTCGCCGACAACTCCGGTGCACGTCGCGTAATGTGTATCAAGGTTCTGGGTGGCTCGCACCGTCGCTACGCAGGCGTAGGCGACATCATCAAGATCACCATCAAAGAAGCAATTCCGCGTGGTAAGGTCAAAAAAGGTGATGTGCTGAAGGCGGTAGTGGTGCGCACCAAGAAGGGTGTTCGTCGCCCGGACGGTTCTGTCATTCGCTTCGATGGTAATGCATGCGTTATTTTAAACAATAACAGCGAGCAGCCCATCGGTACGCGTATTTTTGGGCCGGTAACTCGTGAACTTCGTAACGAGAAGTTCATGAAAATTATCTCTCTGGCCCCAGAAGTACTCTAAGGAGCGAATCATGGCAGCGAAAATCCGTCGTGATGACGAAGTTATCGTGTTAACCGGTAAAGATAAAGGTAAACGCGGTAAAGTTAAGAATGTCTTGTCTTCCGGCAAGCTCATTGTTGAAGGTATCAACCTGGTTAAGAAACACCAGAAGCCGGTTCCGGCTCTGAACCAACCAGGCGGCATCGTTGAAAAAGAAGCTGCTATTCAGGTTTCTAACGTTGCAATCTTCAATGCGGCAACCGGCAAGGCTGACCGTGTAGGCTTTAGATTCGAAGACGGCAAAAAAGTCCGTTTCTTCAAATCTAACAGCGAAACTATCAAGTAATTTGGAGTAGTACGATGGCGAAACTGCATGATTACTACAAAGACGAAGTAGTTAAAAAACTCATGACTGAGTTTAACTACAATTCTGTCATGCAAGTCCCTCGGGTCGAGAAGATCACCCTGAACATGGGTGTTGGTGAAGCGATCGCTGACAAGAAACTGCTGGATAACGCAGCAGCCGATCTGACAGCAATCTCCGGTCAAAAACCGCTGATCACCAAAGCACGCAAATCAGTTGCAGGCTTCAAAATCCGTCAGGGCTATCCGATCGGCTGTAAAGTAACTCTGCGTGGCGAACGCATGTGGGAGTTCTTTGAGCGCCTGATCACTATTGCTGTACCGCGTATCCGTGACTTCCGTGGCTTGTCCGCTAAGTCTTTCGACGGTCGTGGCAACTACAGCATGGGTGTCCGTGAGCAGATCATCTTCCCAGAAATCGACTACGATAAAGTCGACCGCGTTCGTGGTTTGGATATTACCATTACCACTACTGCGAAATCTGATGAAGAAGGCCGCGCTCTGCTGGCTGCCTTTGACTTCCCGTTCCGCAAGTAAGGTAGGGTTACTTAATGGCTAAGCAATCAATGAAAGCACGCGAAGTAAAGCGCGTGGCTTTAGCTGATAAATTCTTCGCTAAACGCGCTGAACTGAAAGCTATCATCTCTGATGTGAACGCAACCGACGAAGATCGTTGGAATGCTGTTCTCAAGCTGCAGACTCTGCCGCGTGATTCCAGCCCGTCTCGTCAGCGTAATCGCTGCCGTCAAACAGGTCGTCCGCATGGTTTCCTGCGGAAGTTCGGGTTGAGCCGTATCAAGGTCCGTGAAGCCGCAATGCGCGGTGAAATCCCGGGTCTGAAAAAGGCTAGCTGGTAATTGTCACCAATTGAATCACGGGAGTAAAGACAGATGAGCATGCAAGATCCGATCGCGGATATGCTGACCCGTATCCGTAACGGTCAGGCCGCGAATAAAGCTGCGGTCACCATGCCTTCCTCCAAGCTGAAAGTGGCAATTGCCAACGTGCTGAAGGAAGAAGGCTTTATTGAAGATTTTAAAGTTGAAGGCGACATCAAGCCGGAACTGGAACTGACTCTTAAGTATTTCCAGGGTAAAGCTGTTGTAGAAAGCATTCAGCGTGTCAGCCGCCCAGGTCTGCGCATCTACAAACGTAAAGATGAGCTGCCGAAAGTTATGGCGGGTCTGGGTATCGCGGTTATTTCTACCTCTAAAGGTGTTATGACCGATCGTGCAGCGCGCCAGGCTGGTCTTGGTGGCGAAATTATCTGCTACGTAGCCTAATCGGAGGAAAAAATGTCTCGTGTTGCTAAAGCACCGGTCGTTGTTCCTGCCGGCGTTGATGTAAAAATCAACGGTCAGGTTATTACGATCAAAGGTAAAAACGGCGAGCTGACTCGTACCCTCAACAATGCTGTTGAAGTTAAACATGCAGAAAATGCTCTGACCTTCGGTCCGCGTGATGGTTTCGTGGATGGATGGGCTCAGGCTGGTACCGCGCGTGCCCTGCTGAACTCAATGGTTGTTGGTGTTACCGAAGGCTTCACTAAAAAGCTTCAGCTGGTTGGTGTAGGCTATCGTGCAGCGGTCAAAGGGGATGTAGTAAACCTGGCTTTAGGTTTCTCTCATCCTGTTGAGCATAAACTGCCGGCCGGTATCACTGCAGAATGTCCGACTCAAACTGAAATCGTGCTGAAAGGCGCTGATAAGCAGGTGATCGGCCAGGTTGCAGCAGATCTGCGCGCCTACCGTCGTCCTGAGCCTTATAAAGGTAAGGGTGTTCGTTACGCCGACGAAGTCGTGCGTACCAAAGAGGCTAAGAAGAAGTAAGGTAACACTATGGATAAGAAATCTGCTCGTATCCGTCGTGCGACCCGCGCACGCCGCAAGCTCCAGGAGCTGGGTGCAACTCGCCTGGTGGTACATCGTACCCCGCGTCATATTTACGCACAGGTAATTGCACCGAACGGTTCTGAAGTTCTGGTAGCTGCTTCTACTGTAGAAAAAGCTATCGCTGAACAACTGAAGTACACCGGTAACAAAGACGCGGCAGCAGCTGTGGGTAAAGCTGTTGCTGAACGCGCTCTGGAAAAAGGCATCAAAGATGTTTCCTTTGACCGTTCCGGGTTCCAATATCATGGTCGTGTCCAGGCACTGGCAGATGCTGCCCGTGAAGCTGGCCTTCAGTTCTAAGGTAGAGGTGTAAGATGGCTCACATCGAAAAACAAGCTGGCGAACTGCAGGAAAAGCTGATCGCGGTTAACCGCGTATCTAAAACCGTTAAAGGTGGTCGTATTTTCTCCTTCACAGCTCTGACTGTAGTTGGTGACGGTAACGGTCGCGTTGGTTTTGGTTACGGTAAAGCGCGTGAAGTTCCAGCAGCGATCCAGAAAGCGATGGAAAAAGCCCGTCGCAATATGATTAACGTCGCGCTGAACCACGGCACCCTGCAGCACCCGGTTAAAGGTGTTCATACGGGTTCTCGTGTATTCATGCAGCCAGCTTCCGAAGGTACCGGTATCATCGCCGGTGGTGCAATGCGCGCCGTTCTGGAAGTTGCTGGAGTTCATAACGTTCTGGCCAAAGCATATGGTTCCACCAACCCGATCAACGTGGTTCGTGCAACTATTGATGGCCTGGAAAATATGAATTCTCCAGAAATGGTCGCTGCCAAGCGTGGTAAATCCGTTGAAGAAATTCTGGGGAAATAAACCATGGCAAAGACTATTAAAATTACTCAAACCCGCAGTGCAATCGGTCGTCTGCCGAAACACAAGGCAACGCTGCTTGGCCTGGGTCTGCGTCGTATTGGTCACACCGTAGAGCGCGAGGATACTCCTGCTGTTCGTGGTATGGTCAACGCGGTTTCCTTCATGGTTAAAGTTGAGGAGTAAGAGATGCGTTTAAATACTCTGTCTCCGGCCGAAGGCTCCAAAAAGGCGGGTAAACGCCTGGGTCGTGGTATCGGTTCTGGCCTCGGTAAAACCGGTGGTCGTGGTCACAAAGGTCAGAACTCTCGTTCTGGTGGTGGCGTACGTCGCGGTTTCGAAGGTGGTCAGATGCCTCTGTACCGTCGTCTGCCGAAATTCGGCTTCACTTCTCGTAAAGCGATGATCACCGCAGAAGTTCGTCTGTCTGATCTTGCTCACGTAGAAGGCGATGTTATCGACCTGAACACGCTGAAAGCGGCTAACATTATCGGTATCCAGATCGAATTCGCGAAAGTGATCCTGTCTGGTGAAGTATCTCGTCCGGTAACTGTTCGTGGCCTGCGCGTGACTAAAGGTGCTCGTGCTGCTATCGAAGCTGCTGGCGGTAAAATTGAGGAATAAGTAGCAGATGGCTAAGCAACCGGGATTAGATTTTCAAAGTGCCAAAGGTGGGATTGGCGAACTGAAGCGCAGACTGTTGTTTGTAATCGGTGCGTTGATTGTGTTCCGTATTGGCTCTTTTATTCCGATCCCTGGTATTGATGCCGCTGTACTTGCCAAACTGCTTGAGCAACAGCGAGGCACCATCATTGAAATGTTCAACATGTTCTCTGGTGGTGCTCTCAGCCGTGCTTCTATCTTTGCGTTGGGTATCATGCCGTATATTTCGGCATCGATCATTGTCCAGCTGCTGACGGTTGTTTATCAGCCGTTAGCGGAGCTGAAGAAAGAAGGGGAGTCTGGTCGTCGTAAGATCAGCCAGTACACCCGCTACGGTACTCTGGTGCTGGCGATATTCCAGTCGATCGGTATTGCTACCGGTCTGCCGAATATGCCTGGTATGCAGGGCCTGGTGATTAATCCAGGCTTTGCATTCTATTTCACCGCTGTTGTTAGTCTGGTCTCAGGAACGATGTTCCTGATGTGGCTCGGCGAACAGATTACTGAGCGCGGTATCGGAAACGGTATCTCAATCATTATCTTCGCCGGTATCGTTGCGGGTCTCCCGCCGGCCATCGCCCATACTATCGAGCAAGCGCGTCAAGGCGACCTGCACTTCCTCCTGTTGCTGTTGGTTGCAGTACTAGTATTTGCAGTGACCTTCTTTGTTGTCTTTGTAGAGCGTGGTCAACGCCGCATTGTGGTAAACTACGCTAAACGTCAACAGGGTCGTCGTGTCTATGCTGCACAGAGCACACATTTACCGCTGAAAGTGAATATGGCAGGGGTTATCCCGGCAATCTTCGCTTCCAGTATTATTCTGTTCCCGGCTACCATTACATCATGGTTCGGGGGCGGTACTGGTTGGAACTGGCTGACAACAATTTCGCTGTATTTGCAGCCTGGGCAACCGCTTTATGTGTTACTCTATGCGTCTGCAATCATCTTCTTCTGTTTCTTCTACACGGCGTTGGTTTTCAACCCGCGTGAAACAGCAGATAACCTGAAGAAGTCCGGTGCATTTGTACCAGGAATTCGTCCGGGAGAGCAAACGGCGAAGTATATCGATAAAGTAATGACTCGCCTGACTTTGGTCGGTGCGTTATACATCACTTTTATCTGCCTGATCCCGGAGTTCATGCGTGATGCAATGAAAGTACCGTTCTACTTTGGTGGGACCTCACTGCTTATCGTTGTTGTCGTGATTATGGACTTTATGGCTCAAGTGCAAACTCTGATGATGTCGAGTCAGTACGAGTCTGCATTGAAGAAGGCGAACCTGAAAGGCTACGGCCGCTAACAGGTCGCTCGAGAAGTTACGGAGAGTAAAAATGAAAGTTCGTGCTTCCGTCAAGAAATTATGCCGTAACTGCAAAATCGTTAAGCGTGATGGCGTCATCCGCGTGATTTGCAGTGCCGAGCCGAAGCATAAACAGCGCCAAGGCTGATTTATTCGCATATTTTTCTTGCAAAGTTGGGTTGAGCTGGCTAGATTAGCCAGCCAATCTTTTGTATGTCTGTACGTTTCCATTTGAGTATCCTGAAAACGGGCTTTTCAGCATGGTGCGTACATATTAAATAGTAGGAGTGCATAGTGGCCCGTATAGCAGGCATTAACATTCCTGATCACAAACATACCGTAATCGCATTAACTGCTATTTTCGGTATCGGCAAGACCCGCTCTAAAGCCATCTGTGCTGACACGGGTATCGCTGAAAATGTTAAGATCAGTGAGCTGTCTGAAGAACAAATTGAATCCCTGCGTGAAGCGGTTGGTAAATTTGTCGTTGAAGGTGATCTGCGCCGTGAAATCACCCTGAGCATCAAGCGTCTGATGGACCTTGGTTGCTATCGTGGTTTACGCCATCGTCGTGGTCTTCCGGTTCGCGGTCAGCGTACTAAGACCAACGCACGTACCCGTAAGGGTCCGCGTAAACCGATCAAGAAATAGTCGGGGTGATTGAATAATGGCAAAGGCACCAGTTCGTGCACGTAAGCGTGTAAGAAAACAAGTCTCTGATGGCGTGGCTCATGTCCATGCTTCTTTTAACAACACCATCGTTACCATTACCGATCGTCAGGGTAACGCGCTGGGTTGGGCAACAGCCGGTGGTTCCGGTTTCCGTGGTTCTCGCAAATCCACTCCGTTTGCAGCTCAGGTTGCAGCAGAGCGTTGCGCTGAAGCCGTAAAAGAATACGGCATCAAGAATCTGGAAGTTATGGTCAAAGGTCCGGGTCCAGGTCGCGAATCTACTATTCGTGCACTGAACGCCGCTGGTTTCCGCATCACTAATATTACTGATGTGACTCCGATCCCTCATAACGGTTGTCGTCCGCCGAAAAAACGTCGCGTATAACGCGTTCGTTTCTAGGATTGTTGGAGAAAGAAAATGGCAAGATATTTGGGTCCTAAGCTCAAGCTGAGCCGTCGTGAGGGCACAGACCTGTTCCTTAAGTCTGGCGTTCGCGCGATCGATACCAAGTGTAAAATTGAACAAGCTCCTGGCCAGCACGGTGCGCGTAAACCGCGTCTGTCTGACTATGGTGTGCAGTTGCGTGAAAAGCAAAAAGTTCGCCGTATGTACGGTGTGCTGGAGCGTCAGTTCCGTAACTACTATAAAGAAGCAGCGCGTCTGAAAGGCAACACCGGTGAAAACCTGTTGACTCTGCTGGAAGGTCGTCTGGACAACGTTGTATACCGTATGGGCTTCGGCGCGACTCGTGCTGAATCACGTCAGCTGGTTAGCCACAAAGCTATCATGGTAAACGGTCGTGTTGTTAACATCGCTTCTTATCAGGTTAAAGCGAATGACGTTGTCAGCATTCGTGAGAAAGCGAAAAAGCAATCTCGCGTGAAAGCCGCTCTGGAGCTGGCTGAGCAGCGTGAAAAGCCAACCTGGCTGGAAGTTGATGCTGGCAAGATGGAAGGTACGTTCAAGCGTCAGCCGGAACGTTCTGATCTGTCTGCGGACATTAACGAACACCTGATCGTCGAGCTTTACTCCAAGTAAAGCTTAGTACCAAAGAGAGGACACAATGCAGGGTTCTGTGACAGAGTTTCTAAAACCGCGCCTGGTCGATATCGAGCAAGTGAGTTCGACGCACGCCAAGGTGACCCTTGAACCTTTAGAGCGTGGCTTTGGCCATACTCTTGGTAACGCACTGCGCCGTATTCTGCTCTCATCGATGCCGGGTTGCGCGGTGACCGAGGTTGAGATTGATGGTGTACTTCATGAGTACAGCACCAAAGAAGGCGTTCAGGAAGATATCCTTGAAATCCTGCTCAACCTGAAAGGGCTGGCGGTGAGAGTTCAGGGTAAAGATGAAGTTATCCTTACTTTGAACAAATCTGGCATTGGCCCTGTGACCGCAGCCGACATTACCCATGACGGTGATGTCGAAATCGTCAAGCCGCAACATGTGATCTGCCACCTGACCGATGAGAACGCAGCTATTAGCATGCGTATCAAAGTTCAGCGCGGTCGCGGTTATGTGCCGGCTTCTGCCCGAATTCATTCGGAAGAAGATGAGCGCCCAATCGGCCGTCTGCTGGTCGACGCATGCTACAGCCCTGTAGAGCGTATTGCCTACAATGTTGAAGCAGCGCGTGTAGAACAGCGTACCGACCTGGACAAGCTGGTCATCGAAATGGAAACCAACGGCACAATCGATCCTGAAGAGGCGATTCGTCGTGCGGCAACCATCCTGGCAGAACAACTGGAAGCTTTCGTTGATTTACGTGATGTACGTCAGCCGGAAGTGAAAGAAGAGAAACCAGAATTCGATCCGATCCTGCTGCGCCCTGTTGACGATCTCGAATTGACTGTCCGCTCTGCTAACTGCCTTAAGGCAGAAGCTATCCACTATATCGGTGATCTGGTACAGCGTACCGAGGTTGAGTTGCTGAAAACGCCGAACCTGGGTAAAAAATCTCTTACTGAGATTAAAGACGTGCTGGCTTCACGTGGTTTGTCTCTGGGCATGCGCCTGGAAAACTGGCCACCGGCAAGCATTGCTGACGAGTAACCGGATCACAGGTTAAGGTTTTACTGAGAAGGATAAGGTCATGCGCCATCGTAAGAGTGGTCGTCAACTGAACCGCAACAGCAGCCATCGCCAGGCTATGTTCCGTAACATGGCTGGTTCGCTGGTTCGTCATGAAATCATCAAGACGACCCTGCCGAAAGCGAAAGAACTGCGTCGCGTAGTTGAGCCGCTGATTACTCTTGCCAAGACTGATAGCGTTGCTAATCGTCGTCTGGCATTCGCCCGTACTCGTGATAACGAGATCGTGGCAAAACTGTTTAACGAGCTGGGCCCGCGTTTCGCGAGCCGCGCCGGTGGTTACACTCGTATTCTGAAGTGTGGCTTCCGTGCAGGCGACAACGCGCCGATGGCATACATCGAGCTGGTTGATCGCTCTGAATCGAAAGCAGAAGCTGCTGCAGAGTAATCTGTAGTAACGTAAAAAAACCCGCTCCGGCGGGTTTTTTTATATCCACCCTATTCCTGCTTGTTTACAATATCTGCATTATTTTTGTTCATCCCCGGAGCCTTATGATGTGGTTACTGGATCAGTGGGCAGAACGCCATATTCTTGATGCACAGCACAAAGGTGAGTTTGATAACCTGCCGGGAAGTGGGGAGCCACTGACTCTGGACGATGACTCGCGTGTGCCGCCTGAGCTACGCGCAGGCTATCGATTACTCAAGAATGCGGGTTGTTTACCTCCCGAACTTGAACATCGTAAAGAAGCCGTGATGCTCAATGACTTACTTAAAGGCGTTCAGGAGAGCGATCCCCGCTATGCTGAGCTGAGTCGTCGTCTGGCGCTGCTCGAGTTAAAGCTGCGGCAGGCGGGCTTGAACACTGACTTTCTGCGTGGGGATTACGCGGATAAGTTGCTGCAAAAGATTAATGAGGAGTAATCATGTACCGCATAGGTGAACTGGCTAAATTGGCTGACGTTACTCCCGATACCATTCGCTATTATGAAAAACAGCAGATGATGGATCATAACGTGCGCACTGAAGGTGGATTTCGTCTCTATTCGGATAACGATCTACAGAGGCTGCGTTTTATTCGCTATGCCAGGCAGCTTGGTTTTACGCTGGAATCGATCCGCGAACTTCTCTCGATCCGCATCGATCCGGAACATCATACCTGTCAGGAATCTAAAGGCATTGTGCAGGCTCGTTTAAGTGAAGTGGAATCCCGGATTAAAGAGTTACAAGCCATGCGTCGTTCTTTGCAGCGCCTCAATGATGTTTGCTGCGGAACAGCGCACAGCAGCGTCTATTGCTCAATTCTTGAAGCACTGGAGCAGGGCGCCAGCAGTCATAATCCAGCACGTTGATTTTTTCATCAGACGCGTCTACACTCACGCCGATTTCTATTACATATCTGGAGAGCTTATGAGCCGCTATCAGCATACTAAAGGGCAAATAAAAGATAACGCCCTTGAGGCACTACTTCATGACCCGTTATTCAGGCAGCGAATTGAGAAGAACAAGAAAGGGAAAGGTAGCTACCAAAGAAAAGAAAAACATGCGGGACAGAATGGTCGGGAGGCCAGTGGCAAGAAAGTAAATGACTTTTTTACCACTGGCCTTCTGCTTTTAAGGCTTCTTAAGAACGATTGTTTTGTTCTTTCAGCAGGTCACGAATTTCGCTAAGCAGGACTTCTTCTTTGGTTGGCGCCGGTGGTGCTGCCGGGGCTTCTTCCTTTTTCCTGTTCAGTTTATTCATCAGTTTGATTGCCATAAAAATAGCAAACGCCACGATAATAAAATCGAACACGTTCTGAATGAATACGCCGTAATGCATGACGACCGCCGGGATG
The DNA here is from genome assembly GCF_040064575.1 of Klebsiella sp. CN_Kp106. Taxonomy (NCBI): domain Bacteria; kingdom Pseudomonadati; phylum Pseudomonadota; class Gammaproteobacteria; order Enterobacterales; family Enterobacteriaceae; genus Klebsiella; species Klebsiella sp. CN_Kp106. Next base: position 16,904 of record NZ_JBEAIG010000019.1, read on the forward strand.
TCGCCCTGGGCATCCCGTAGCGTCACGGCAAACTGTTTAAAGTCGATTCCGCCAATGAGTAAGCCTAGCGGCGGCATAATAATATCGGCAACTAACGACGATACGATTTTACCAAATGCTGCGCCAATGATGACACCGACTGCCAAATCAACCACATTCCCGCGCATCGCAAATTCGCGAAATTCTTTTAAAAAACTCATTTTATTCTCCTTGAGCCAGCTGACACTGATAAGTTTAACAAATGTATTACTATTTTCCATTACCACGAAATAATTGCAGAAAAATATTATCCTTTGATATACAAGGGATAAAAAAAGGCGTCTTGTCGACGCCTGCGAACTACAAAAAGAAAGGACTTGGCTGGAATAGTCTTTCGACGTCTGAGATGAATTTTTTGTCAGTCAGGAACATAACGACATGATCCCCTTGCTCAATACGCAGATTGTTATTCGCTATCATGACATCATTACCGCGTACAACGGCGCCAATAATTGTTCCGGGGGGAAGCTTAATCTCATCAATAGCGCGTCCAACCACCCGCGAAGTACTTTCATCTCCGTGCGCGACAGCTTCAATAGCCTCTGCGACACCGCGGCGTAGGGAGGAAACGCCGACAATATCGGCTTTACGCACATGGCTGAGCAACGCAGAGATGGTTGCCTGCTGCGGTGATATTGCAATGTCGATCACGCTCCCCTGGACAAGATCGACGTAGGCACGGCGCTGGATCAGCACCATCACCTTTTTGGCCCCCATGCGCTTTGCGAGCATGGCAGACATAATATTGGCTTCATCATCGTTGGTGACGGCAATGAAAAGATCGACTTGATCGATATGTTCCTCAGCCAGCAATTCTTGATCTGAAGCATCGCCGTAGAAGACGATCGTATTTTGCAGCTTCTCTGCAAGCTCTGCGGCACGCTGTTGATTACGTTCAATCAGTTTGACGCTGTAATCTTTCTCCAGCTTATGGGCGAGCCCGGCGCCAATGTTTCCGCCGCCAACCAGCATGATGCGCTTATACGGCTTTTCGAGGCGCTGGAGTTCGCTCATGACGGCGCGAATATGCTGCGAAGCGGCGATGAAAAACACTTCATCACCGGCTTCAACAATGGTTGAACCTTGTGGCCTGATGGGGCGATCGTGGCGGAAGATAGCGGCTACGCGTGTGTCAATATGCGGCATATGTTCGCGCATAGTTGAAAGTGCGTTTCCCACTAAAGGACCGCCATAATAGGCTTTAACGACTGCGAGGCTTACTTTTCCTTCGGCAAAATTGACAACCTGCAGCGCGCCTGGATACTCAATCAGGCGGTGAATGCTGTCAATGACCAGCTGCTCTGGCGCGATGAGGTGGTCAATAGGAACCGCTTCTGAGTGGAAAAGTTTATCGGCATCACGCACATAATCCGGGGAGCGGATGCGAGCAATACGGTTTGGGGTATTAAACAGCGAATAGGCGACCTGGCAGGCCACCATATTCGTTTCATCTGAGCTGGTCACTGCGACCAGCATATCAGCGTCATCCGCACCCGCCTCACGCAGCACGCGTGGATGCGAGCCGTGGCCCTGAACCACTCTGAGATCAAATTTGTCCTGAAGACTGCGAAGGCGGTCGCCATTCGTGTCTACCAGCGTAATATCGTTGTTCTCTCCGACAAGGTTTTCTGCCAGAGTTCCACCGACCTGCCCTGCGCCCAATATGATAATTTTCATCAGTCGCGACTCGTTATCTCATTACTTTTTGATTAGCTTAGCGTAAAAGAAGCCGTCACCTTCTTCAGCACCTGGCAAATTTTGCTGGCCCGGCAAATCTGCGCTGCCGGTTTCGCTGAGAACCGCATCCGCAGTACGCTGCAGGAAGGCTTTAATCTGCTGGCTGTTCTCTTCCGGCAATACCGAACACGTTGCGTAAACCAGAGTCCCGCCGGTTTTCAAATGCGGCCATACGGCATCCAGAATTTCAGACTGCAGCTGGGCCAGTTCCGCGATATCACGATCCCGGCGCAGCCACTTGATATCCGGATGACGGCGAATGACGCCGGTGGCGGAACAAGGGGCGTCCAGCAGAATACGATCGAACTGCTGCTCTCCACACCATTGGGCTGGATAACGGCCATCACCTTGTTTAACGGTGGCCTTCATGCCCAGACGCTTCAGATTGTCATAGACGCGGGAGAGTCGCTGCTCATCAACATCGACAGCCAGCACCTGTGCTTCGGGTGCCGCTTCGAGAATATGCGTGGTTTTACCCCCCGGTGCTGCGCACAGATCCAGAATTTGCTCGCCGTTTTTTGGCTCAAGAAATGTGATGCAGCCTTGAGCGGAGGCATCCTGAACCGTAACCCAACCCTCTTCAAACCCCGGCAATGCGTGGACCGGCACCGGTGTTTCCATGCGCACAGCGTCAGGGTAAGCAGGATGAGTAAAACCTTTCATTCCCGCCTCTTCCAGCAGTGCCAGCCAGCCGTCGCGCGGATGGTGGACACGGTTTACGCGCAACCACATTGGCGGGCGCTGGTTGTTCGCTTCCACGATCGCTTCCCACTGTGCTGGATAGGCTTTCTGCAGACGTTTCAACAACCAGGAGGGGTGTAAAAAGCGAATTTCGCTACGAGAAAATTCAGATAACAGTTCTTCCTGCTGGCGCTGAAACTGGCGCAATACGCCGTTAATCAACCCTTTGAGCTGCGGGCGTTTAATCGCTACTGCGCCTTCAACCGTTTCCGCCAATGCAGCATGAGGAGGAATCCGCGTGTACAGCAGTTGGTAAATGCCCACCATAATGAGGTAATGCACAACACGCTGTTTACCCGTCATCGGCCGGGACATGAGCTTGCCGATCAGCCAATCTAACTGGGAAAGGGTACGTAGCACGCCAAAGCAGAGTTCCTGAAGCAGCGCTTTGTCTTTATCGGATACTTTTTGTTGCAGCGGGGGCAGAACGTTGCTCAGGGATTGCCCTTGTTCGAGAACCTGTTCAACGGCCTGCGCTGCCAGGCTGCGTAAATTGAGTTGTTTTTTCATAAGCACAAAATAAAAATGCCCGGCAACACCGGGCGTATTAAGAAGGGCGCGTCAGACCAGACGGTTGCCAGGAGCGAACCATTCCCGCCGCGAGTTTAATAGATCCTGAGCACTCATTGCTTTTTTCCCGGCAGGCTGTAGCGAGAGTAAATTCAGCACGCCGTCGCTGGTCGCCACCTGAATCCCCTGTTTTGTCGCTTCAATGATGGTCCCCGGTTCGGCTGTTGTGGCCACATCAATAACCGACGCCTGCCAGACTTTTACCGGCTGGCCATCAATTTCTATCCAGCTCATTGGCCACGGGTTAAAGGCGCGAATGCAGCGTTCTAACTGAGCGGCTGGAAGAGACCAGTCGATACGCGCTTCTTCTTTGCTGAGTTTTTGCGCATGGGTAACCAGCGCTTCATCCTGTACAACCGGTTTCGCGGTACCTGCAGCAAGCTGCTTAAGGGTTTCGATCAGCCCCTGCGGCCCCAGGTTAGCCAGCTTGTCGTACAGCGTTCCGCTGGTGTCTTCGGCCGTGATTGGGCACGCAAGTTTATACAGCATATCACCCGTATCGAGGCCGACATCCATCTGCATGATGGTGACACCGGTCTCGGTATCGCCAGCCCACAGCGAACGCTGAATGGGCGCCGCGCCGCGCCAGCGCGGAAGCAACGAACCGTGAACGTTAATGCAGCCCAGGCGCGGCATATCCAGCACGGCTTTTGGTAGAAGGAGCCCATAGGCTACGACGACCATGACGTCTGCACGCAGATCGGAGACGAGCTGCTGATTTTCCTGCGGACGTAGTGAAGCGGGCTGGAATACCGGTATGCCTTTTTCTTCAGCAAGAACTTTCACCGGGCTGGGCATGAGTTTTTTACCACGACCTGCCGGACGGTCCGGTTGGGTGAAGACGCCAACAACGTTGTGTCCAGAGGACAGCAGCGCGTCGAGATGACGTGCTGCAAAGTCAGGGGTGCCGGCAAAAATAATACGTAGTGAGTCTGACACGTTTATTCTCGTCCTTAAGCTCGAGCATTCAGACGGTCAAGTTTCTCAACTTTTTGACGAATGCGTTGTTGCTTGAGCGGTGACAGGTAATCGATGAACAGCTTACCGACGAGGTGATCCATCTCGTGCTGAATGCAGATGGCCAGCAGACCGTCGGCTTCAAGCTCAAAAGGTTTGCCTTCGCGATCGAGCGCGCGGATTTTCACTTTTTCTGCACGCGGCACTAAAGCACGCTGTTCAGGAATAGAGAGGCAGCCCTCTTCAATGCCTGTTTCTCCGCTTTTTTCCAGCAGCTCAGGGTTAATTAATACCAGCTGCTCTTCACGATTTTCTGATACATCAATAACAATAATTCGCTGGTGAATATCCACCTGCGTTGCGGCCAGACCGATACCTTCTTCAGCATACATCGTCTCGAACATATCATCGACGATACGCTGAATTTCTGCATTTACTTCTTCTACCGGCTTTGCGACTTTGCGAAGGCGCTCGTCCGGAATATGTAACACTTGCAAAACTGACATAGTTATCCAGAGTTGTGTTCAGGAGTTGGAAAGATTATTACCTCTATTCTAGACAAAACCCCCTGCAATTGACAGTCTCGCTGTCCAATCGCAAAGATTGTTAAAGTCGCTTGTGGCAGGGGGATAGGGATGACGCCCAGGGAAATTTGGTTACGTTTGATGAGAGTGAGCAGCCTGTATGGCGAGAGTGCTATCAGTGCCGCCCGTCAGCTATGTGCATCTGCGACGTTAGGTCGAGAAGATTTGCGAGCCTGTGGCTTGAGTCTGGCGCAATCGAAGCATTTCCTCAGCGTTAACCAATGCGAGATAGATGCCACGCTGCAATGGCTGGAGCGACCAAATTGCTATCTACTGACTGCCGAAGATCCGCTTTACCCACCCCAGCTGCGGGCGATTGTCGACTTTCCTTGCGCTCTTTTAGTATGTGGAGACCCTGCGCTACTGAGCAGCCGGCAGCTGTCCGTCATTGGGAGCCGGGCGCATTCATGGTATGGCGCTCGTTGGGGGAAACTCTTTAGCGAAGCTTTAGCACGTTATGGTATTACGATCACGAGCGGCCTGGCCCTTGGCATTGATGGAATTGCTCATCGTGGTGCGCTGGAAGGGAAAGGTAAAACGGTTGCTGTTTTAGGGAATGGCTTAAGAGAGATCTATCCTCGCCGTCATCAGGCGCTAGCGGAGCAGATTACAAACAGCTGCGGCGCCATCATTTCGGAGTTTCCGCTGTTTACCCCGCCCCTGCCGGGCAACTTTCCTCGCCGTAACCGGATTATCAGTGGGCTAAGTGCCGGCGTGTTGGTTATTGAGGCGGCCCTGAAAAGCGGCTCATTAGTGACGGTTCGTTATGCTCTGGAGCAGGGAAGGGATGTGTTTGCCCTGCCTGGGCCGATTGGCAGCCCGGGTTCAGAAGGTCCCCACTGGCTTATCAAGCAGGGCGCGATTCCCGTGACAGCCCCGGAAGACATCGTCGAATACTGGCGGGATGAGCTGCCATATGTTCTTCCTGAACCAGATGACGCAAATAATTGCGGTAATCGGCCTTCTGTAGCATTGCCATTTCCAGAGCTCCTGGCTAACGTAGGAGATGAGGTAACACCTGTTGACGTTGTCGCTGAACGTGCCGGCCAATCTGTGCCAGTAACCGTAGCCCAGCTACTAGAACTGGAGTTAGCAGGCTGGATCGCAGCTGTACCCGGCGGCTATGTCCGATTAAGGAGGGCAAGCCATGTTCGACGTACTGATGTATCTGTTTGAAACTTACATCCATAACGAAGCAGAAATGCGCGTGGATCAGGACAAGCTGACTCGGGATCTGACCGATGCCGGTTTTGAACGAGAAGATATCTATAACGCCCTGATGTGGCTGGAGAAACTGGCTGATTACCAGGAGGGGCTTGTTGCGCCAATGCAGCTTGCTTCTGACCCACTCTCGTTACGAGTCTACACCGACGAGGAGTGCCTGCGTCTTGATGCAAGCTGCCGGGGATTCTTATTATTCCTTGAGCAAATTCAGGTGTTGAACCTCGAAACACGGGAAATGGTGATTGAGCGTGTACTGGCGCTGGATACGGCAGAGTTCGATCTGGAAGATCTCAAATGGGTGATCCTGATGGTGCTGTTCAATATTCCCGGTTGCGAAAATGCCTACCAGCAAATGGAAGAATTACTCTTTGAAGTAAATGAAGGTATGCTGCACTAACTTTTTTGCTGCGACATTAGAATTGTTATGACCAAAACAGCGCTGTTCTCGGTGCGTAAAAACGAACCCTGCCCGCAGTGTGGGGCTGAACTGGTAATACGCTCCGGGAAACACGGGCCTTTTCTCGGCTGCTCGCATTATCCTGACTGTGACTATGTCCGGCCCCTGAAAAATCAGGCGGACGGACATATTGTCAAAGTTCTGGAGGGGCAAACGTGCCCGTCTTGCGGCGCAGTGCTGGTACTACGCCAGGGGCGTTTTGGTATGTTTATCGGTTGTAGCAGCTATCCAGATTGCGAACATACTGAACTTATCGATAAGCCGGATGAAACCGCAATTGCCTGCCCACAGTGCGGGCAAGGGCATTTGGTTCAGCGCCGCTCACGTTTTGGAAAAAACTTCCATTCCTGCGATCGTTACCCCGATTGCCAGTTCGTCATAAACTTCAGGCCAGTGGCGGGCGAGTGTCCAGAGTGTCATTACCCGTTGCTAATCGAAAAGAAAACGGCGCAGGGCGTTAAACGCTTCTGTGCCAGCAAACAATGTGGAAAGCCGATACCGGCGGAATAAATCTGTGAATAATAACCTGCCCTCAGAAGCCATCGTACGTGCTGTGGCGCTTCTGAATAATGAACATGTCATCGCCTATCCAACAGAAGCCGTTTTTGGCGTCGGTTGCGATCCCGATAGCGAAAAGGCCGTCATGAGCCTGCTTGCACTTAAACAGCGTCCCGTTGAAAAGGGGCTGATCCTGATTGCGGCGAACTTCGAGCAACTCAAACCCTATATTGACGATACGCAACTTAGCGATGAGCAGCTGGAGACGATTTTTTCTTGCTGGCCAGGGCCTGTGACATTTGTCTTCCCCGCTTGCGCTTCAACGCCGCGTTGGTTGACGGGGCGCTTCAATTCACTGGCTGTGCGAGTCACGGATCATCCGCTGGTGGTCGAACTGTGTAATGCTTACGGAAAACCGCTGGTTTCAACCAGCGCAAATTTGTCTGGCCAGCCTCCTTGCCGCACGACGGCAGAAGTTTATGCGCAGTTTGGCGCTGATTTCCCGGTCGTTGACGGGGCTACGGGAGGGCGTCAAAACCCATCTGAAATACGTGATGCCTTGACGGGCGAACTCTTCCGCCAGGGGTAACTCATGGAAACTTATGCCGTCTTCGGACACCCTATTGCCCATAGCAAGTCGCCATCTATTCATCGGCTTTTTGCTCAGCAGTTGCAAATTACGCATCCCTATGGCCGTATCCTGGCTCCGCTCGATGATTTCGTTACGACTCTCGATACCTTCTTTAATGAAGGCGGTAAGGGAGCGAACGTCACCGTGCCTTTTAAAGAAGAGGCCTTCGCGCGAGCAGATGAGCTAACCGAACGCGCAGCGCTGGCCGGTGCGGTCAATACGCTTAAACGGTTGGAGGATGGCCGCCTGCTGGGGGACAATACCGATGGTATTGGACTACTGAGCGATCTGGAACGGCTGGGTTTTATTAAACCAGGATTCCGGGTATTGCTTATTGGCGCAGGTGGGGCTTCACGCGGCGTTTTGCTTCCTCTCCTGTCGCTGGATTGTGCCGTGACTATTGTTAATCGTACCTATTCTCGCGCCCATGAACTGGCTACGCTTTTTGCTCATACCGGCAGCGTCCGCGCTTTGGATATAGAAGCATTAGGCGGTCAGGAATTTGATCTCATTATTAATGCGACATCCAGCGGTATTGACGGCGGTGTTCCCGCGATCCCTGTTACCTTAATAAATCCCCATGTCTGTTGTTATGACATGTTTTACCAGAAAGGTAGTACGCCATTTTTATCCTTATGCCAGCAACACGGTGCGACAAAATGCGCTGATGGGTTGGGAATGCTGGTGGCGCAGGCTGCTCATGCGGTGCTGTTGTGGCACGGCGTTCTGCCAGAAATTACGCCAGTCATTGCGGCTTTGCAGAAGGAACTGAATGCATGAACCAGGCAATTCAGTTTCCAGACAGAGAGGTATGGGATGAAGCGCGTCAATGTATCGCTTTTCCTGCATTAGTTAACGGCATGCAGCTTACCTGCGCCTTAACGCTAACGGTGCTCAAGAAGCGTTTTGGCGGTGAAGAGCCGGCGCAATGGCTGGCCGCTTTTCGTGAACATCGCTGGGATCTGGAAGATGAAGCCCAGGATCTCATTCTCGACCAGCAAGAAGATGCTCAAGGTTGGATCTGGTTTTCCTGAGCCAGGTAATCACCTTTCCACTTTACATAGTTGTTCGCTGAATATTGTAGCCCGGCAATTTCCGCCTCTGTCAGGGGGCGTATCTGTTTTACCGGGTTACCAAAGTAAAGATAGCCACTCTTGAGACGTTTGTTCTGAGGCACCAGACTGCCAGCCCCAATCATTATATCGTCTTCAACAATCACGCCATCCAACAAAATCGAACCCATACCGACCAGGACCCGGTTACCAATAGTGCAGCCGTGTAGCATCACCTTATGACCGACGGTAACATCATCGCCAATGATAAGTGGATTGCCGTGTGGATTAGATGAAGACTTATGCGTGACATGTAAGACGCTGCCGTCCTGAATGTTAGTGCGGGCGCCTATTTCCACATAGTTCACATCACCGCGAATGGCGACCAGAGGCCAGATACTGACATCGTCAGCGATTCTGACATCGCCGATCACCACGCTGCTGCTGTCGATCATCACGCGTAGGCCCGTTTTAGGGAATAAATCTTTATAACGACGCAAGCTGGTGGTCATGGTTACCTCAATAAAAGAAGGGAGTGCAGAGACTTTGGTTGCTTTTCTGGCCGTCTGCAACCCCTTATTGTGGTAAAAATTGAGCGGATTGAGCAAGAACGCCGCGAAGCGGCTGAAAAAACATCATTTGGAAAAAAAGATCGAAAAAAGGCTTGTGCAAAAAAATGGGATCCCTATAATGCGCTCCCACTGACACGGCAGATGTGAATCACTTCACAAACAACC
>NZ_JBEAIG010000020.1:0-22908 GCF_040064575.1 Klebsiella sp. CN_Kp106
ACGTCGGCTCCGGCCTCGTCACCGCGATGGTGAAAGGCGACGTCGGCGCGGTGAATGCCGCGGTGGATTCCGGCGTGGAAGCGGCAAAACGCATCGGCGAAGTCGTCACCTCTCGCGTCATCGCGCGTCCGCATAACGACATCGAAAAAATCGCGGCGCAGCACAAAGCATGACCTGACAGGGCGCGCCCCGTCTCCACTCTTTTAGTCTGATGAAGGATAGACTCATGATTGAACTGGATAACGATTTGCAGTCCCGGCAGAACGCCCGGGAGCTGGTGCGCAATGCCAAAAAGGCGCAGGCGATTCTGGCCACCTTTTCGCAGCAGCAAATCGACGCCATCGTGAAGAACGTGGCCCAGGAAGCGGCGCATCATGCCGAAGCGCTGGCGAAAATGGCCGCGGAAGAAACCGGTTTTGGCAACTGGCAGGACAAAGTGCTGAAGAACCGCTTCGCCTCGCTGCGCGTCTACGACGCCATCAAAGATATGAAGACCGTCGGCATCATTCATGACGATCCGCTACAAAAAGTGATGGACGTGGGCGTGCCGCTGGGGGTGATTTGTGCGCTGGTGCCGTCGACCAACCCGACCTCCACCGTCATCTACAAAACGCTGATTGCCCTGAAGGCCGGCAACGCGATTATCTTCTCCCCGCATCCCGGCGCCCGCCAGTGCAGCTGGAAAGCGATTGAAATCGTGAAGCGCGCGGCGGAAGCGGCAGGGGCACCTGCCGGTAGCGTCGACGCCATTAGCCAACTGACCCTCGAAGCCACCTCGGAACTGATGCACAGCAAAGACGTGTCGCTGATCCTGGCGACCGGCGGCGAAGGCATGGTGCGCGCCGCCTACGCGTCCGGCACGCCGACCATCAGCGGCGGTCCGGGTAACGGCCCGGCGTTTATCGAACGCAGCGCCGATATCCCCCACGCGGTGAAAGATATCATCACCAGTAAAACCTTCGATAACGGCGTGATCTGCGCCTCCGAGCAGTCAATTATCGTCGAACGCTGCATCTACGACGAAGTGCATCGCGAACTGGAAGCTCAGGGCGCGTACTTCATGAACGAAAGCGAAGCGGCAAAAATGGCGGCCCTGCTGCTGCGCCCCAACGGCACCATCAACCCCAAAGTGGTCGGTAAAACCGCGCTCTATCTGAGCCAGATGGCCGGCTTCTGCGTCCCGGCCAGCACCCGGGTGCTGATTGCCGAGCAGGCCACGGTATCGCATTCCAACCCCTACTCGCGGGAAAAACTGTGCCCGGTACTCGGCCTGTACGTCGAAGAGGACTGGAAAGCCGCCTGCCACCGCGTCGTGGAGCTGCTGACCAACGAAGGCCTCGGCCACACGCTGGTGATCCACACCCGCAACCAGGACGTCATCCGCCAGTTCTGCCTGGAAAAACCGGTTAACCGCATTCTGATCAACACCCCGGCGGCGCTGGGCGGCATCGGCGCGACCACCAATATCACCCCGGCCCTGACCCTCGGCTGCGGCGCGGTCGGCGGCGGCTCCAGCTCAGACAACGTCGGGCCGATGAACCTGCTCAACATCCGCAAAGTGGGCTACGGCGTGCGCTCCATCGATGAGCTGCGCGCGCCGGGCAGCCGCCCGGAACCGCAGCCGACCATCGTCAGCCCGGCGGCCGGCCCGAACCGCAGCATCTTCGACGATGAGCGCTTTAACGCCCCGGCGACCGCCGCCACCGCAGCCCACCCGGCCAGCGCCGACGATCGCTTTGCGTCTGCCGCCGCCGTCGGCGCGGACAGCGAGATTAATGAGCAAAACGTGGAACGCGTCATCCGCCAGGTGCTGGAACGCCTTGGTAAGTAACACATTGATATAAGGCGATAAAAACAATGATTCTCGCAAAGGTAGTCGGACATGTCGTCGCCACGCAGAAGTGCGATGAGCTAAGGGGCAGCAACCTGCTGCTGATCGTCAAATTAGATGATGACCAGCAGCCGATGAAAGACCAGACCTGGGTTGCCGTTGATAGCGTCGGCGCCGGTATGCACGACATCGTGCTGGCCGAAGAGTACCTGGCGCTCAACAAAGAGCGCTACAAGGCCATGTCGGTGGTCGCCATTGTCGAGAACGTGTTTCGGGACGCTTAAGGAGTCAATAACCCAATGAGTGAATTTTTGCTGAAACCCCGGATTCGCTTTGGTCAGGATGCGCTTGCCATCCTGAACGAGCTGCCCGCCCGCAACGTGCTGCTGGTCACCGACCAGGCGATGGTTAAGTTTGGCCTCGCCGATCGCGTCACGCAGATCCTCAATGCGCGCGGCATCGCTTTCCAGGTCTGGGACGACGTGGTGGCCGACCCGGATATCGCCACCGTGGTGCGCGGTATGAAGCGGATGGATAACAGCTATCCGGATCTGGTTATCGCGCTGGGCGGCGGTTCGGTGATTGATGCAGCCAAAGCGGTTATTTTCGCCCTGGCGCAAACCCGTCCGGACGCTCACCGCGAGCCGCCCTGCTTTGTGGCGATCCCCACCACCAGCGGCACCGGCTCTGAGGTCACCGCCTTTTCAGTGGTGAAAGCCCACGCCGAGAAGCTGGTGCTGGTGGACCCGTCGCTGCTGCCGGATATCGCCATTCTTGACCCGGCGCTGGTGGCCTCGGTGCCGCCGGCGATCACCGCCGATACCGGGATGGACGTGCTGTGTCACGCGCTGGAAGCCTATGTATCCCTCGCCGCCAGCGACTTTTCCGATGCGCTGGCGGAGAAAGTGGTGCAGCAGGTATTTCGCTTTCTGCCGACCTGCTGGCGCAACGGTGGCGACCTGCTGGCGCGGGAAAAGATGCACAACGCCTCCTGCATGGCGGGCATGGCTTTCACCAACGCCTCGCTGGGCATCACCCACAGCCTTGCCCACGCGCTCGGCGGCGTATTTCGCGTCCCCCACGGCCGCGCTAACGCCCTGCTGATGGCGGACGTGGTGGCCTGGAACGCCGATTATCACGGGCAGTGCGATACCGATGCCGCCCGCAAATACGCCCGATTAGCCCATCTGCTGGATCTGCCCGCGGCCACTACCCGCCAGGGCGTCGCCAGCCTGCTGGTCGCCATTCAGGCGCTAAAAGACGAAATGAGCATGCCGGCCGGCATCCGCGATACCGGCGTCATTGCCGCCGAATTTGAACAGCGGCTGGCGGAGATGGTCGGCCAGGCGCTACGCGACAGCTGTACCCCGACGAACCCACGCGCGCCGGACGCTCACGCACTGACCGAACTCTATCGCCGGGCATGGACCGGCAACGCCGTTCAGGGCCACTGATAACAAGATTTGGAGAACCTTACCTATGGCACACTACAGCTTAACGCCGCGCGTCAAAGTGTTGGCAGAACGTTTACTCTCACAAAAAAGCACCCTGTGCACCGAACATGCCACCACGCTCAACGCCCTTGATGGCGATATCGCCGGGGTTCCCGCCGCCGTCAAACCGGCGCGCCGCTTCTATGAACTGATGCGCCAGCTGCCGCTGTGCATCAGCGCCGACGAGCTGATCGTCGGCAACCAGACCCGCAAACCGCACGGGGCGATTTTCCACGACAAGAGCGCCGTCCGCCGCCCGTCCGCGTTCCAGTTCCTCAACCTGAATAGCGATCTCGACTCCCCGGATTACAAGCTGGTGATGGAAAAAGGCGTGCTGGCGATAAAACATCAGTTGGAAGAGAAAACCCGTGCGCTGGGCAGCGCCGTCAGCCGCAGCGGCATGGATGAAGTCAACGGCTGCCGCGCGGCCATCTACGCCTGCGATGCCCTGCTGGCGCTGGCGCAAAACCTGGCCAACAGCGCGGAACAGCTGGCCGCCGCGGAAACCAACGCTTACCGCCGGGCGGAACTGCTGGACAGCGCCGCCATTCTGCACCACGTTCCGGCGCATCCGGCGCGCAGCTTCAAAGAGGCGTGCCAGGCCTTTTATCTGTTCCAGCTGGCGCTCCAGCTCGATAACGGCAGCTACGCCGTCAACCCGGAAGGCGCCGACAAAGCCCTGCTGCCTTACTACCAGCACGATATCAACAACGGCGCGCTCTCCCCGCAGCAGGCGTATGAAATCGTCGAATCGCTGTGGTTCAAGCTGGCGGAGCTGTGCGAAGTGCGCGCCGCCTGCGCGATCGACGGTTATCCGATGTTCGACGCCCTGCTGCACGGCGCAAGCCTTGAGAACGCGCGCATTAACGAACTCTCCGACATGTTCCTCAGCGCGCAGCACAACCTGAGCGCCCTGCATCTGCCGGTGCGTTTGTTCAAGGGCGTCCAGCACGTTTCCGCCGCCCCGTTTGCCGCCGCCGGCGAGACGCCGGCAGCAGAAGGGCTGACCCCGCGCATGCAGCGCCTGCGTAACCACTACCTGACCGTGCGCCCGAGCGTCTCTATCTACCGCGCGCTGGCCTTTACCGAAGTGGTCAAAGCCAACCCCGGCATGCCGACGATTCTGCTGCGCGCCAAAGCCTTCCGCCACGCCTGCGAAACCGCGCCGATTCTGATTCAGGACGATGAGCTGATCGTCGGTCATCCGTGCGGCAAGCCGCGCGCGGGCGCCTTCTCGCCGGATATCGCCTGGCGCTGGGTGCGCGACGAACTCGATACCATGAGCACCCGTCCGCAGGATCCGTTTGAGATCAGCGAAGCAGATAAAAAAACCATCCGCGAAGAGATCGTGCCGTTCTGGGAAGGCCGCTCGCTGGATGAAATCTGCGAAGCCCAGTACCGAGAAGCGGGCGTATGGGCGTTCAGCGGCGAGACCTTCGTCAGCGACCTCTCCTACCACCAGATCAACGGCGGCGGCGACACCTGCCCGGGCTACGACGTGCTGCTGTTTACCAAAGGGATGAACGGCATTAAAGCCGACGCCGAGGCGCATCTCGCCAGCCTGAGTATGGAAAACCCGGAAGATATCGACCGCATCTACTACTACAAAGCGGCCATTGAAACCTGCGAAGGGGTGATTAACTACGCGCACCGCATCGCCGCCCGCGCCCGCGAACTGGCCGCGATTGAGCAGAACGCCCAGCGTCGCGCCGAGCTGCTGACCATCGCCGAGGTGAACCAGAACGTGCCGGCGAACCCGCCGAAAACCCTGCAGGAAGCGCTGCAGAGCATCTGGACCGTAGAGTCGCTGTTTGAAATTGAAGAGAACCAGACCGGACTGTCCCTGGGACGCGTAGACCAGTACTGCTACCCGATGTTTGAAGCCGATATCCGCGAAGGCCGCCTGACTCACGACACCGCGCTGGAGCTGCTGCAGGCGTTTATCATCAAATGCGCCGAGCTGATGTGGATGTCCAGCGAGCTGGGGGCGAAATATTTCGCCGGCTATCAGCCGTTTATCAACCTGACCGTCGGCGGTCAGAAGCGCTCCGGCGGCGATGCCTGTAACGACCTGACCTACCTGATCATGGACGCCGTGCGCTTCGTGAAGGTTTACCAGCCGTCGCTGGCCTGCCGTATTCACAACCAGTCGCCGCAGAAGTATATGGAAAAAATCGTCGACGTCGTCAAAGCGGGGATGGGCTTCCCGGCCTGCCACTTCGACGACTCCCATATCAAGATGATGCTGCGTAAAGGCTTCGATTTCGAAGACGCCCGCGACTACTGCCTGATGGGCTGCGTCGAGCCGCAGAAATCCGGCCGCATCTATCAGTGGACCTCCACCGGCTACACCCAGTGGCCCATCGCCATTGAGTTCGTTTTAAACCGAGGTCGGATGGTGCTGTTTGACAGCTATCAGGGGCTGGATACCGGCGACCTGCGCGACCTGCACACCTTCGAGGATTTCGACGCGGCGGTGAAAAAACAGATCGCCCATATCGTACGCCTGTCGGCGATCGGGACGGTCATCAGCCAACGCGTGCACCGCGACGTGGCGCCGAAGCCGCTGATGTCGCTGCTGGTGGAAGGCTGCATGGAAAAAGGCAAAGACGTTGCCGCCGGCGGCGCGATGATCAACCACGGCCCGGGGCTGATCTTCTCCGGTCTGGCGACCTACGTCGACTCCATGGCGGCGATTCGTAAGCTGGTGTTTGAAGAGAAGAAATACACCCTCGAACAGGTGCGCGACGCGCTGCTGGCGAACTTCGAAGGCTTTGAAGGCCTGCGCCGCGACTGCCTCAACGCGCCGAAATACGGCAACGACGATAACTACGTCGATCAGTATGCGCTGGATATCACCGAGTGGACCGAGCGCGAGTGCCGTAAGTACAAGATGCTCTACTCCACCCTGAGCCACGGCACCCTGTCCATCTCCAACAACACGCCGATCGGCGAGCTGACCAACGCCACGCCGAACGGTCGCCTGGCGTGGATGCCGCTCTCCGACGGCATCAGCCCGACTCAGGGCGCGGATAAGCAGGGTCCGACGGCGATCATCAAGTCGGTGAGCAAGATGAATGTCGAAACCATGAACATCGGCATGGTGCACAACTTCAAGTTCCTCAAAGGGCTGCTGGATACCCCGGAAGGTCGTCACGGCCTGATTACCCTGCTGCGCACCGCGTCGATTCTCGGCAATGGCCAGATGCAGTTCAGCTATGTCGATAACGAAGTGCTGAAAAAAGCCCAGCAGGAGCCGGAAAAATACCGCGACCTGATCGTCCGCGTCGCGGGCTACAGCGCCTACTTCGTTGAGCTGTGCAAAGAAGTTCAGGACGAGATTATCAGCCGTACGGTCATCGAGAAGTTCTGATAAAGACACGGACGTTTTTGGACATGGATGTCCCGATCGTTTTTCTGGAGGTATGTGTGAGCGCAAAACAAGAATTAACCGGGCGAATATTCAATATTCAGAAATATTCGATCTATGACGGCGATGGGATCCGCACGCTGGTTTTTTTCAAAGGCTGCAATATTCGCTGCCCGTGGTGCGCTAACCCGGAAGGGCTGAATAGCCAGTTTCAGGTGATGTTCTCACAGGATAAATGCATTAACTGCGGCGACTGCGTCAACGTCTGCCCGGCGGGAATTCATTATCGGGCGGAAGAAAACGGCGAAATGAAGCATTTCGTCAACCGTAATAAAGACTGTATCGGCTGCCGCAAGTGCGAAGAGATCTGCACCCAGAACGCGCTGGATATTATGGGCAAAGATGTCACCGTCAGCGAACTGATGGAGATCATCATGCAGGACTACGACTTTTATATCTCCTCCGGCGGCGGCGTCACCATCGGCGGCGGGGAAATGAGCCTGCAGACCGATTTTGCCGTCGCGCTCTTTAGCGAATGCAAAAAGATGATGCTCAATACCGCCGTGGAAACGCAGGGCACTACGCCGCTGGCTAATTATCAAAAGCTGGCGCCGGTGACCGACACCTTCTTATTCGATATTAAGCAAATTAACAGCGAGCACCATAAAGCGTTATTTGGCATCGGTAACGAAGGCATTCGCCGCAACCTGGAGTGGCTGGTGGACTCCGGCGCTAACGTCATTATCCGCATGCCGCTGGTTCGCGGCTATAACGACTCGTTCGATGCCATTACCGGAGCCATTGATTACGTACAAAAGCTGGCGAAGCGCGGAAATATCCGCCGCATCGATATGCTGCCGTACCACCAGCTCGGGCGCAAAAAATATGAGCGCCTCGATATGCCTTACCCCATTACCCGAGACCCAACTTATTCCGCCGAGGAGTTAGACCGGCTGGAAACGTTCTTCACGCAGTTTGATTTTGATATTCGCTTAGTCCGCCATTAACAGGAGCCGACAATGAAAAGTTTAGGCGTAATTGAAACGCGAGGGTTAGTTGCCGCCGTTCAGGCCGTGGATGCCGCCTGCAAAAGCGCAGGCGTGTCCTGCATTGGCTACCGCAAAGTCGGTTCGGGGCTGGTGAGCGTCTGCTTTGAAGGGGAGATCAGCGCGATTCACACCGCTATCGAACGCGGCGTGGCCGTCGCCGCGCTCATCGACCCGCAGGTCAAATCCCTGACGATCGCCCGTCCGGAGCGCAGCGTCGTGGACGCCCTCAGCACCCTGAAAGGCCGTCCGCCGCGCGCGGAAGCTGCCGCACCGCTTGAGGCTGAAGCCGTCGCGCCCGCCGCTGCGGAAACAAGGGAACCCACTGAACCCGCCGCCGCGCCTGCGCCGACGGAAGATAAAAACGCGGCGATGAGGAAAGGGAAGAAGGCATGATCGACACCCTGCTCCATGAAAAAATCGCCGCCCGCCTGGGCCACGCTGCGCCGGCTATCCCGGTCGGCATCTCTAACCGCCACGTCCATCTGGCGCAGCAGGACGTCGAAGCGCTGTTTGGCAAGGGCTACGTCCTGACGCCCTTTAAGCCGCTGCGCCAGCCGGGGCAGTTCGCGGCCCAGGAGTGCGTCACCGTGGTCGGTCCGAAGGGCTCACTCAGTAACGTTCGCGTCCTCGGCCCAACCCGCCCGGTATCGCAGTTGGAAATCTCCCGCGCCGACTGCTTTACCCTCGGCATCAAAGCGCCGGTTCGCGAATCCGGCCAGCTGGAGAACGCGGGCAGCGCGCTGCTGATCGGCCCGGCAGGCCACGTTGAGCTGCGATCGCAGGTGATCTGCGCCTGGCGGCATATCCATATGTCGCCGCAGGATGCCCGCCAGCTGAACGTCGCCAACGGCCAGAAGGTTAGCGTCCGCAGCGACGGCGAACGCCAGCTGACCTTTGATGAAGTGGTGGTGCGGGTACGCGAAGACTTCGCGCTGGAGTTTCATATTGATACCGAAGAGGCCAACGCCGCCGGCTTGAAAAACGGCGCGCAGGTCACGCTCATCGGCTAACGGAGGCTCGCCATGACCGACCAACAGATGGAAGACCTGGTTGAACGCATTATCCAGCGTCTGCGGCCGCCGGTACTGGTGATGGTGACCGCCGCGGCGGGCTACCGGCACGCTATTCGCCAGCGGCTGGCCGGCTGCGGCGAGAGCCTGCACCTGGCGCTGGATAGCGGGATTGACGACGGCGAGCAGTGGCGGGCTATCGGTAAAACGCTGCCAGCGGCCGACTGGCAACAGGAGCTGCCTTCGGTCTCGTATAAGGCGCTGCTGCTGCCGTTTCTCGACTACCCGCTGGCGGCGGATCTGGTGAAGGGTTCCCTGCACGGTCCGGTTGCCCGCCGCGTGCACGATGCCCTGCTGAGCGGCCTGCCGGTGCTGGCGCTGCGCTATCACTGCGATCCCGCCAGCGAGCTTAACCAGCTGCGCGGGGCGCAGCCTGATAGCGCTTACGCCGGACATATGCAGGCCACGCTGGCCCGCCTGGCCGAATGCGGCATCGCGCTGTGCACCATGAACGAATTGCTGGAGAAGCTGGCGTCGGGTCGCGAAGCGGCGGCGCCGTCGGCGAGCGGCCCGCGGCGTTATCTCACTGTCACAGACGTGGTGAATAATCCGGCGCTGGCCTGTGCTCCTGAAGCGCAGTTGACCGATGCCGCTATCGATTTTTTAAAAAACAGAAAAAAAGAACCTTACCTTAAATAGTAAACCCGGAGTTTAACTTATGTCTTCAAAAACAAAGTGTTGGCTATGGATGCTGCTGGTTATCGTTTCCGAAACCTCAGCCACCTCCACCCTCAAAATGTTCGGCAGCAGTGAAGGGATGAGCAAAATGCTGCTGCTCGGGCTGCTGGTGCTGCTGTACTGCACCTGCTACTACTCGCTGTCCCGCGCGGTGAAGGATATTCCCGTCGGTCTGGCCTACGCCACCTGGTCCGGTACCGGCATCCTCGTGGTGTCGACCCTGGGAATGGCGTTTTACGGTCAGCACCCGGACACCGCCGCCATTATCGGTATGGCGGTTATCGCCAGCGGGATCGTGATCATGAACCTGTTTTCCAAAATGGGTAGCGAAGAGAGCGAGGAAGCGCCCGCGCAGCCGGCCGCTGCATCTCTGGACAAAAAAGTCGCCAACTAACAGAAAAGGAACCGCTTATGTTTAACCTCGGATTTTTATGGCTGGCGCTGTCTATCGGCTCCGAAATCACCGGCACGTCGATGATCAAAAAGACCAACGGCTTCAGCAAGCTGGCGCCGTCGGTGCTGGTGGTCTGCGCCTACGGCCTGTGCTACTTCGCCCTCACCCGCGCGATGAGCACCATTCCGGTCGGCGTCGCCTACTCGCTGTGGTGCGGTTTTGGCATCGTCGGCGTCACGATTTGCTCAATGATCCTTTATAAGCAAAAACCGGATATCCCGGCTATTCTCGCCATGGTGCTGATCATCTCCGGCGGCATCATTATGAACGTCTTCTCCAGCATGTAAGTCCCGCCTGCGCCTTCATTGATTGCGGTGAAGGCGCTAATAACCTCACTCAATAAGCCGTTATTGGCGTAATAAAAAAACAAAAAACCATTGCCTGCTAATCAATAACGCTAAAAAGACGACGAGCGTCAAATTTTTATACTCCGCTTATCGATAAATTATTTTTTGTGATTTTAATCGTGGTTATTTTCTCATTTTACCTTATTTTTATGGCATCCCTTCACCCACAGAGGACGATGTCATGACGCAAAAATCGATTTATCGCCTCATTGCCCAGGGCGGCCTGGACGACTGGTATAATTTAGATCACCGCATCTCCAACGACTTCCCTCGTTAATTCTCCGCTGCTGTTTACTCCCTAAAAAAAATTAATTCAGCACTGCGTTTAGTCGCTATTTGTTGCGCTTTTTATTTGTCGCCAAATAGCCAAACGCGGCACAGCATCCCCATGGAGAAAATAAATGAAACGTATCCCTGAGCCGTTCCGCATTAAAATGGTCGAAAACATTCGCATGACTACCTTTGACGATCGCGTCAAAGCGCTGGAAGAGGCGGGCTATAACCCGTTTTTGCTCAATAGCCAGGACGTGTATATCGACCTGCTGACCGACTCCGGCACCGGCGCGATGAGCGACCATCAGTGGGCCGGGCTGATGATGGGCGACGAAGCCTACGCCGGGTCGCGTAACTATCAGCATCTGTGCGAAAAGGTCAAAGAGATTATCGGCTATCCGTATACCATTCCCACCCATCAGGGGCGCGGCGCGGAGCAGATTCTGTTCCCGAGCCTGATTGCTCGCCGCAAGTCGGCGCATCCGGTGTTTATTTCCAACTTCCACTTCGATACCACCGCCGCGCACGTGGAGCTCAACGGCGCAAAAGCCATTAACGTGGTGACGCCGAAAGCCTTCGATACCACCTCGTGGTACGACTGGAAAGGCAACTTTGATATTGATTTGCTGAAAGCGACCATCGCCGAACACGGCGCGGAAAACGTGGCGGCGATTATTACCACCGTCACCTGTAACAGCTCCGGCGGCCAGCCGGTATCGCTGGCGAATATGCGCGAGGTGTATCAGATTGCCCGCCAGAATAATATTCCGGTGGTGATCGACTCCGCCCGCTTCTGCGAAAACGCCTGGTTTATTAAACAGCGCGAAGAGGGCTACGCCGATAAATCGGTGAAAGAGATTATTCTTGAGATGTACCAGTACGGCGATATGCTGACCATGTCCGCCAAGAAAGACCCGATGGTGAATATCGGCGGCCTGTGCTGCTTCCGCGATGACGAAGATCTGTTCAACGAAGTGCGCATCCGCTGCGTGCCGATGGAGGGCTTTGTCACCTACGGCGGCCTGGCGGGACGCGATATGGAGGCGTTGGCTATCGGCCTGGAAGAAGGGACCAACGAGGATTACCTCGCTTATCGCATCAATCAGGTGGAATACCTCGGCGAACGCCTGCGCGAAGGCGGCATTCCGATTCAGTATCCGACCGGCGGCCATGCGGTGTTCGTCGATGCTAAGCTGCTGCTGCCGCATATCCCACCGGAGCAGTTCCCGGCGCACGCGCTAAACAACGAGCTGTATCTGGAAGCGGGCATTCGCAGCGTGGAAATCGGCTCCCTGCTGCTGGGCCGCGACCCGCAAACCGGCAAACAGAAGGCGTCGCCGATGGAGCTGCTGCGCCTGACCATTCCGCGTCGGGTTTATACCAACGATCATATGGACTATATCGCTGATGCGCTGATCGCCGTTAAGGCGCGCGCCGCCACGATTAAGGGCCTGACCTTCACCTATGAACCGCCGGTACTGCGCCACTTCGTCGCCAGACTGAAACCGGTGAAATAAACCGCATCACGGCGCTCTCGCAATGAGAGCGCCATTAATTTAATTCCATCTCTTTAAGCTCAATCATTCGGGTTGCGCCGGGTAGCCGTTTGCCCGCAGCCGTTATCTGTACCCTAAATAATTCGAGTTGCAGAAAGGCGGCAAGAGAGTGACAAATTCGTCGGGAACGAATTTGACCAGCCGAAGGCTGGCCTCCGGTGAGAGGCAGGAGCCTCTCATTAATCCCCAGGAGCTTACTGAGGTAAGTGACTGGGGTGAGTGAACGCAGCCAACACATCTGCAGCTTGAAGTATGACGGGTATAAAAATTATAGCCACGTGAGGAATGCACCTTATGGCTACACTATCAGTCTCAAAAGCGGTCTCAACTAATACGCCATCGCTGATTGGCGGAGCGATGATTATCGGCGGCACGATTATTGGCGCAGGCATGTTTTCTTTACCGGTGGTGATGTCCGGCGCCTGGTTTTTCTGGTCGCTGCTGGCGCTCATTTTTACCTGGTTTTGCATGCTGCATTCCGGGTTAATGATCCTCGAAGCCAATCTCAATTATCATATTGGCGCCAGCTTCGACACGATTACAAAGGATTTACTGGGAAACGGCTGGAATATTATTAACGGCCTGACCGTCGCCTTTGTTTTATATATCCTGACCTACGCCTATATTTCCGCAAGCGGTTCAGTTATTCAGCATACTTTTGCGCAGATGAACCTCGCGGTTCCCGCACGCCTGGGTGGGCTGGCGTTCGCGCTGGTGGTCGCCTTTATCGTCTGGCTAAGTACGAAAGCGGTAAGCCGGATGACGACTATCGTGCTGGGCGCCAAAATCCTCACCTTCTTTATGACCTTCGGCGGCCTGATGTGGCACGTGGAGCCCGCGATTCTGTTTAACCGCGCGGAGGTCAATGCGTCCTATCTGCCCTACGTCCTGATGACGCTGCCGTTCTGCCTGGCCTCCTTTGGCTATCACGGCAACGTCCCCAGTCTGATGAAGTACTACGGTAAAGATCCGCTTATCATTCGCCGCTGCCTGCTGCTCGGCACGCTGATGGCGCTGGTGCTGTATATCATCTGGCTGGTCGGCACAATGGGCAATATTCCGCGCCCGGCGTTTATCGCTATCGCCGAAAAAGGCGGCAACATCGACGTGCTGGTACAGACCTTAAGCGGCCTGCTGAACAGTTCGACCCTGGACTTACTGCTGACGGTCTTTTCCAACTTCGCCGTCGCCAGCTCGTTCCTGGGCGTGACTCTTGGCCTGTTTGATTATCTGGCGGATCTGTTTAAGTTTGACGATAGTCGGCTGGGGCGGTTTAAAACCGCGCTGGTGACCTTTCTGCCGCCGATCGCCGGCGGGCTGCTGTGGCCTAACGGTTTTATCTACGCCATTGGTTTCGCCGGCCTCGCCGCCACCGTCTGGGCCGCTATCGTCCCCGCCCTGCTGGCGCGCGCCTCGCGCAGGCGTTTCGGCAGCCCGAACTATCGGGTCTGGGGTGGTAATGCCATGATTATCCTGATTTTGTGCTTCGGCGGCGCCAACGCAATAATTCATATTTTATCCAGCTTTAACCTGCTGCCGGTTTATCGCTGAATAAAAAAGGGCTTTTACTGCCGCGGCTTTTCGTGGCAGGATAAAAAGATGAACAGAAACGTTGTCATCTCTCACCTCCGCCGTTGGTGGCTGCCTGCATAACAGGCGGCAAGATTTGACGTTTCCTCTATTCAAAGCCGCCGGAAGGCGGCTTTGTTGTTTCTGAGTGTCGCCCTTCGGCCTGATAGCATCCTAAGGAGTCACTTATGAACACCAGCCAAACGATCCTGACCGGCGACCGTCCTACCGGCCAGCTGCACCTCGGCCACTACGTCGGTTCCCTGCGCCAGCGCGCGCTGCTCCAGCACGACCACCAGCAGTTTATCCTCGTCGCGGATCTCCAGGGACTGACCGACAACGGCAGCAACCCGCAAAAAATCAGCAGCAATATCCTTGAGGTGATGGCCGATTATCTCGCCGTCGGCATCGATCCGCAGAAGACCACCATTTGCCTGCAATCCGCCCTGCCGGCGCTGGCCGAACTCAGCGCGCTGTATATGAATATCGTCACCGTCGCCCGGGTTGAACGCAATCCGACGGTGAAAAATGAAATCGCCCAGAAGGGATTTTCCCGCTCGCTGCCGGTGGGATTTTTAGCCTATCCCATAAGCCAGGCCGCCGATATTACCGCCTTTAAGGCCGAACTGGTGCCGGTCGGCGACGATCAGCTACCGATGATTGAACAGACCAATGAGATCGTGCACAAAATGAATAGCCTGACGACG
Organism: Klebsiella sp. CN_Kp106; assembly: GCF_040064575.1. NCBI lineage: Bacteria > Pseudomonadati > Pseudomonadota > Gammaproteobacteria > Enterobacterales > Enterobacteriaceae > Klebsiella > Klebsiella sp. CN_Kp106. The sequence goes on from NZ_JBEAIG010000020.1 coordinate 14,398, forward strand.
ACGCCGATCTTACGGCACTGCAAAGCGCTGCTCAGCGACGTCAGCCGCCTGCCGGGCATCGATGGCAACGCCAAAATGTCGAAATCGCTGGGAAACACGCTCACCCTTTCGGCCAGCGAAGAGGAGATCCACCGCGCGGTCAGCGCCATGTATACCGACCCGAATCACCTGCGGGTCGCCGACCCGGGTCAGACAGAAGGCAACGTGGTCTTTACTTATCTCGACGCTTTTCATGCTGATAAGACCTTCGTTGCCGAGATGAAAGCCCATTATCGGCGCGGAGGGCTGGGAGACAGGCAGTGCAAAAACGCGCTGGAGACCTGCTTACAGGAGCTGCTGGCGCCGATACGCGAACGCCGGGCGACCTATATTCAGGATAAAGGCATGCTGCTGGCGCTGCTGCGCCGGGGAAGCGAGCGGGCGCACGAACTGACACAGCGGACGCTGCATGAAGTAAAACGCGGCCTGGGGCTGCCGGTGCTGTTTTGAGGCGCGGCGATCTCTCCGCACTGAAATCCGCTGCCACATCTCTCCCGGGGGCGGCGCCTGAGGCGCCTTGCCCGGGCTACAGGTTCACAGCCGTCTACGATCCGGTAGCCCGGACAGGCGCAGCGCGCCGCCTCCGGGAAGGACCCGGCAGCTTAGTTGCCGTCGCCTTCATGCAGCTTCACGCAGTTGCGCCCATCGCGCTTGGCGACGTACAGCGCGCTGTCGGCATCGCGCAGCAGCAGATTGTAATCCGGATGACCGGTGTGGACGGCGTAGCCGATGCTGGCGGTAATCGAAATCTCATTGTCAGCGCCAACGCTAAACGCCAGCTGGCTGATTTTTTTACGCAGCCGTTCAAGGATAGTAAAGGCTTCCGCGGCGCCGGTCTCCACCAGCACCAGCAGAAACTCCTCGCCGCCGTAGCGGAAGATATAATCGCTGGATCGAATATTATCGCTGAGCAGCTCCGCAACGTGCTTAATCGCCCGGTCGCCGACCATGTGCCCCCAGCTATCATTGATCTCTTTAAAGTGGTCGATGTCGATAATCGCCACCGTCATCGGCAGTTCATATTCCATCGCCAGCGTCACTTCATGCTTGAGGACAACCGGCAGATAGCGGCGGTTAAGCAGGCTGGTCAGCGTATCCTTACCGCTTTGCATCTGCGACAGGCTGCTAAACAGCACCCCCATCTGGCTGCCGATCTGCTGGCAATGGATATGGATCCCCTGCAGCAAAGCCTGCGCGTTTTTATACTCAGAACCCTCAGACGAGGATTTCCAGGCGGATAACAGCGCATCCACCTTGCTAATTAAGTCGGCGATTTCCTGCATTTGCGGATTTTTGTTAAAATAACGCACGCATTTATGGCGGAACCACAGGCCAAATTCAGAATCAGATAATAACGCTCCGTTAATATCGCTTTTATTATCGCTAACGATATTAAAAATAGCGGTATTTTCCCATCCGGAGAGCGAGGCCTGCTGTTTGCCATATTCCAGCGGCACGTTATCCATCAGGCTATACAGGCGGTACGCTTCTTCATTTTTCGTCGCCCGATAGTGCGACAGGGTATAGGCGTGGCACATCATTTCTACCGCCATGTTAATGGCCATGATGGCGTAGTAGATGGCGGCAACGCTGGTCTCGCGATCGAGCTGGCTATCGCGGATATTTTCAATCAGCCCGGCTTTCAGCTGGCGCGCGCCGCGCAGTACCGCCTCTGCCGGGATACCGATGCGTGAATGGATGCTGCCGATCAGGTACTGCCGCTCCGCCAGCGCCTGCAGATTTTCCTTATCGCACATCAGGATATCTTTCACCCACCCGGCCAGCGAGCTGCTGAGCCGCTCCTGAACTAAGTCATAGCTAAGGTGCCGCGCAATGTCCGGGTCCTGGAAAATAAAATCATAAAAACGGGTCGCTAACGCCTCCGCCTGCTGCCCGGCAATATTTTTAAGTACCGCCCTCACTTCCGGCGTCAGGCTGTCGTACAGCGGCAACCACTCCTTAAAAATAATCGAGATATATTTTTGGCTTTCATCTTTCATTGAATAAAGCGCTCGCCCGGCGTGAGTGTATTTTCAGGGCCGCCGATCATACAACAGTTCTCCTGGGGCAACCAGATTAAAAATGCGCCAGTCGCCAGGGAATAATATCCTCTGGTTATTAGCGCTAAGGAATAGCTTATATGTACGATGATTTAATGAAGAACGATTAAGATTATCTGCGCCGGTATCCGGAGCATTAACCCCAATAGGCATTATGGGTAATATTGTGCCATCGCGCTCCTCGCTGTTTTTATGTTAACCCGACAACAAGACCCTGCTTTGTATATGGACATACTCATTGCGGGTGTTAGTATGACATTGACGGTAGCAATAAATATGCGTGTTTCATTTAAGGCGAGGATTGCTGATGATGACCACATTGATCGCACCTCTTTCTGACCGGTTAGCAGCGCTGCAGGCTCCCTGCGCCGGTCGGCCTTATCCCCGATTTCTCCCTTCCCTGAAGAGACGAAACTCCGCCATGCGGAGGAGAAGCGCGCACCACTCAGCCTATGGAACAAAGCGAGTCGCGTATGGACAAAATCAAACGGCGTTGGGTTGGATACGTTATTGGTTTAGCGGTGGTGATTGCCGCAGCGGCATGGTGGATGCTGCGCCCGCCGGGAATTCCTGAGGGCTTTGCCAGCAGTAACGGCAGGATTGAAGCCACAGAAGTCGATATCGCCACCAAAACCGCCGGGCGTATCGACACCATCCTGGTCAAAGAGGGGCAGTTTGTTCGCCAGGGCGACGTGTTGGCCCGTATGGACACCCGGGTACTCAACGAACAACGGCTGGAGGCCGCCGCGCAAATCAAGGAAGCAGAGAGCGCGATTGCCGCCGCGAAAGCCCTGCTCGACCAGCGCCAAAGCGAAATGCGCGCTACGGAAGCGGTGGTGAAGCAGCGGCAGGCGGAGCTGAACTCTTCGGCTAAACGACACGTCCGCTCCAGCACGCTCTCGCAGCGAGGCGCGGTCTCTGCGCAGCAGCTGGATGACGACCAGGCGGCGGCAGAAAGCGCCAGGGCGGCGCTGGAATCCGCCAAAGCGCAGGTCTCTGCCGCCAGGGCCGCGATTGAGGCGGCGCGCACCAGCATCATTCAGGCGCAAACCCGGGTCGAGGCCGCCCAGGCGACCGAACGGCGGATTATCGCCGATATCGACGATAGCGAGCTGAAAGCCCCGCGCGATGGCCGCATTCAGTACCGCGTCGCCGAACCGGGAGAGGTGCTGGCGGCGGGCGGCCGGGTGCTGAATATGGTCGATTTATCCGATGTCTATATGACCTTCTTCCTGCCTACCGAGCAGGCGGGTCTGCTGGCGCTGGGCAGCGAAGCGCGAATTATCCTCGATGCCGCGCCGAATCTGGTGATCCCCGCCAATATCAGTTTTGTCGCCAGCGTGGCGCAGTTTACGCCTAAAACGGTGGAAACCAGCGATGAACGGCTGAAGCTGATGTTCCGCGTAAAAGCCCGTATTCCGCCAGAGCTGCTGGCGGAGCATCTGGAGTATGTGAAGACCGGCCTGCCCGGGATGGCCTGGGTCCGCCTGGATAACCAGCAGGCGTGGCCTGAAGCGCTGACGGTGAGGTTGCCGCAATGAAAACCGTCGCCCGCCTGGAAAACGTCAGCCAGCACTTTGGCGCAACCGACGCGCTGAAGGACATTACGCTGAGCATTCCCGCCCGCCGTATGGTGGGCCTGATCGGGCCCGACGGCGTGGGCAAGTCCAGCCTGCTATCGCTGATCTCCGGCGCGCGCGTGATTGAGCACGGCAACATTATGGTGCTCGGCGGCGATATGAGCGAGGTACGTCATCGCCAGGACGTCTGCCCGAAAATCGCCTGGATGCCCCAGGGGCTGGGGAAGAACCTCTACCATACCCTGTCGGTCTATGAAAACGTCGATTTCTTCGCCCGTCTGTTCGGCCATGATAAAGCCGAACGCGACATCCGCATCAATGAGCTGCTCCAGAGTACCGGCCTGGCGCCGTTTCGCGACCGCCCGGCAGGAAAACTCTCCGGGGGGATGAAGCAAAAGCTCGGCCTGTGCTGCGCGCTCATTCACGACCCGCAGTTGCTGATCCTCGATGAACCCACCACCGGCGTCGATCCTCTCTCGCGGGCGCAGTTTTGGGATCTGATCGACAGCATCCGCCAGCGTCAGCCGGAGATGAGCGTCCTGGTCGCCACCGCTTACATGGAGGAGGCGGAGCGCTTTGACTGGCTGGTGGCCATGAACGCGGGGGAAGTTCTGGCGACCGGCAGCGCCAATGAGCTTAAAGCGCACACGGCGAGTCAGACGCTGGAACAGGCGTTTATCGCCCTGCTTCCCGAAGCCCAGCGCCTGGCGCATAAAGAGGTGATCATCCCGCCGCGCAATGCCGATGAAAGCGAAATTGCGATTGAAGCGCGCGGGCTAACGATGCGCTTCGGTCAATTTGTCGCCGTTGACCACGTCAACTTTCGCATTGCCCGCGGCGAGATTTTCGGCTTCCTCGGCTCAAACGGCTGCGGCAAATCAACGACCATGAAAATGCTGACCGGGCTGCTACCGGCCAGCGAAGGCGAGGCGTGGCTGTTTGGCCAGCCGGTCGACCCCAGGGATATCGAAACCCGCCGCCGCGTTGGCTATATGTCGCAGGCCTTCTCCCTCTATAGCGAACTGACCGTACGGCAAAACCTCGAGCTGCATGCCCGCCTGTTCCACATCCCTGATGCGGAGATCCCGGGGCGGATCGCCGAAATGAGCCAGCGCTTTATGCTGGAAGAGGTTGAGGACACCCTGCCCGCTTCGCTGCCGCTAGGTATCCGCCAGCGCCTCTCGCTGGCGGTCGCGGTGATCCACCGCCCGGAAATGTTAATCCTTGATGAACCCACCTCCGGCGTCGATCCGGTAGCCCGGGACATGTTCTGGCAGCTGATGGTCGATCTTGCGCGTCAGGACCGGGTGACCATTTTTATCTCCACCCACTTTATGAATGAAGCGGAACGCTGCGATCGCATTTCGCTGATGCATGCCGGAAAAGTGCTGGCCAGCGATACGCCGCAGGCGCTGGTGGAGCAGCGCGGATCGGCCAGCCTTGAAGAGGCGTTTATCGCCTGGCTACAGGAAGCGGCGGATGCCGCGCAGCCGCCTGATGCGCAGGCTGCACCGGTTCCCGCGATGGAACATAAAGCCGAAAGCGTGGCGCCGCGTCAGGCGTTCAGCCTGCAGCGCCTGTTTAGCTACAGCCGCCGCGAAGCGCTTGAGCTGCGCCGCGATCCGGTGCGATCGACCCTGGCACTGCTCGGCACCGTGATCCTGATGTTTATTATGGGCTATGGGATCAGTATGGACGTCGAAGATCTGCGGTTTGCGGTGCTCGACCGCGACCAGACCATCAGCAGCCAGGGCTGGTCGCAAAATATCGCCGGCTCACGCTACTTCATCGAACAGCCGCCGCTGCAAAGCTATAGCGAACTGGACAGAAGAATGCGCAACGGCGAGCTGGCGGTAGCGATTGAAATTCCGCCTAATTTTGGCCGCGATATCGCCCGGGGAACTCCGGTGCAGATTGGCGTGTGGGTGGACGGTGCGATGCCGAACCGCGCGGAGACGGTGCGCGGCTACGTGCAGGCCATGCATCTGGCCTGGCTGCAGGAGATGGCCGGTCGCCAGGCCAGCCCCAATCGCGATACTTCACTGATTTCCATCGAGACCCGCTATCGCTATAACCCGGATGTGAAGAGCCTGCCGGCGATTGTACCGGCGGTGATTCCGCTGCTGTTGATGATGATCCCGGCGATGCTCAGCGCGCTCAGCGTGGTCCGCGAGAAAGAGCTTGGTTCAATCATCAATCTGTACGTGACGCCAACCACCCGCAGCGAATTTCTGCTGGGTAAACAGGTGCCGTATATCATGCTGGGGATGTTCAACTTCTTCCTGCTCTGCGCGCTGTCGGTCTTTGTTTTTGGCGTACCGCACAAAGGGAGTTTTCTGACGCTCACCCTCGCCGCGCTGCTCTACGTCACTATCGCCACCGGACTTGGCCTGCTGATTTCAACCTTTATGAAAAGCCAGATTGCGGCGATTTTCGGCACCGCGATCATTACGCTTATCCCGGCGACGCAGTTTTCCGGGATGATCGACCCCGTCGCCTCGCTGGAAGGACCCGGGCGCTGGATTGGCCAGATTTATCCAACCAGCCACTTTCTGACCATCGCGCGAGGAACGTTTTCCAAAGCGCTGAATCTGACCGACCTGTGGGGATCCTTTATTCCGCTGCTTATCGCGGTTCCGCTGGTGCTGGGCCTGAGCGTGTGGCTGTTGAAAAAACAGGAGGGATAATGCGCGGACTACGCAATATTTATAATTTGGGGATGAAAGAGCTACGCAGCCTGCTGGGCGATAAAGCGATGCTGACGTTGATTGTCTTTGCTTTTACCGTCTCGGTTTACTCCTCCGCGACCGTTATGCCGGGTTCGCTGCATCTGGCGCCCATCGCTATTGCCGACATGGATAAGTCGCAGCTTTCATCGCGTATTATCAATGGTTTTTACCGGCCCTGGTTTTTGCCGCCGGAGCTGATTACAGCTGATGAGATGGACGCCGGGCTGGATGCGGGACGCTATACTTTCGCCATCAATATTCCGCCGGATTTCCAGCGCGACGTTCTGGCCGGACGCCAGCCCGCGCTACAGGTTAACGTCGACGCGACGCGAATGAGCCAGGCGTTTACCGGCAATAGCTATATCCAGAATATCGTCACCGGCGAGGTGAACAGCTTTGTCGCCCGCTACCGGGACAACGGCACGCTGCCGGTTGAGCTGGCCGTCAGGATGCGTTTTAACCCGAACCTGGAACAGGAGCGTTTCGGCGCCGTCATGGCAATTATCAACAATATCACCATGCTGGCGATCGTGCTGACCGGCTCGGCGCTGATACGCGAGCGGGAGCATGGTACCGTGGAGCACCTGCTGGTTATGCCGGTCACGCCGTTTGAAATCATGATGGCGAAGATATGGTCAATGGGGCTGGTGGTGCTGGTAGTTTCCGGACTCTCCCTGATCCTGATGGTTCAGGGCGTGCTGCAGGTACCGATAGAAGGCTCGATACCGCTCTTTATGCTTGGAGTGGCCCTGAGCCTGTTTGCCACTACCTCAATCGGCATTTTTATGGGCACGGTGGCGCGTTCCATGCCGCAGCTGGGGCTGCTGATGATTCTGGTGCTTTTGCCGCTGCAGATGCTTTCCGGCGGCTCCACGCCCCGGGAAAGTATGCCGCAGGCTGTACAGGATATTATGCTCACCATGCCGACGACCCACTTTGTCAGCCTGGCGCAGGCCATTCTTTATCGAGGCGCTGATTTCTCTATCGTCTGGCCGCAGTTTCTGACGCTGCTGGCTATCGGTGGCGTGTTTTTTACTATCGCCCTACTGCGTTTTCGTAAGACGATCGGGGAAATGGCCTGAAGCAATACCGATGTCGCTCTGCCGGTCGCGGCATCGGCGCTATTTATGGCGATTCATAAAGCGCCGCAGAGCCCAGGTGAATCCCATCGCCATGCTGAACAGGATAAACAACAGCAGCACCCAGCTGACGGAAATTCTCAGCAGCGCACTTAGCGTCATAAGCGGCTGAAGATACACGGTAAACGAGTGGTCGGTGGGTTTACCCAGAAGAACCATCAATCCATCCGTTAACCAGACAAGCGCCCGGCAAACCAGCCAGATGATCGCCGGCCAGCAGAGCAGGACCAGAAAGGTAAAACGCTCCCGGATATAATGTATCAGTTGGCGCAAAGGAGGCCAGTTAATCAGAAATTTCATTTATATTCTCATATTGCCAGCCGGTAACATGCACTATTCGTCAAAAGACGTTACCGGGTTAGCTTCCATACAGGCAATGCACCCTATGTTTTTAGCAAATTTGAATTAACTTAAACCAGATCGAGTTAACAAAGTGTTAAGGACACTAAGTCATTTCGCAGAAAAAGTCCAGCTGTTATGCCTGTGTGCTCGGCAGGGGAGAGGGTTTGGTATCTATTTGTTAACCTGATGACTTTAGAATAACTTAAGCGTTATGCGGGTAATATTCTTAATATAATTCCTATTAAATATTCATAAACGCGTTTATCTCTATTTTTATTTTCATATAACGTTCATGCTAATTATTTTATTCACAAAATAAATTCTTTGTAGATGAGTTTTCGATAAATAATTGGGTTTAAATAGATCTATGCTATTCGCCATCACGGCTTTCAGTGGTTTTGCCGGCAAGCTCTCCGCACAATTCATCGCTCTCGTTGTGACGCCAGGTAAAGTTCAAAAAACCTTTTATTTCAAAGCGATATATACTTATTTCGCTTAAGTACTGCGGATGCCCTATCGTGAAAAAGGTCTGGTAAAGGATCCTTGCCGGGCTTTAATACGGATTTCTCAGACGACAAAAACGCAAAAAGCCCATCCGTCAGGATGGGCTCTTCACTTGTTT
>NZ_JBEAIG010000021.1:0-21765 GCF_040064575.1 Klebsiella sp. CN_Kp106
AACCTGCGACCAATTGATTAAAAGTCAACTGCTCTACCAACTGAGCTAACGACCCACTATTTTCGCCGCTTTGGGCTTGTTCGATATCCCTTGGCAACGGCGGCATATATTACTGATTTCAGAATTCAGCGCAACAACAATTTAGATAAAGATTGCTTAACTGCTTAGGATTCATGCGACAAGACCAGAAATGATGCGATTTCTGGTCATGCCATAATCATCCGAGTGCGTTAAGGCGTTTTTGCGCTTGTTTGGCCCCGTCGGTGCCAGGAAATTTACTGACCACCTGCTGGTAAACCGCCTTCGCTTTTGCGGTATCGCCTTTGTCCTGCATGATCACGCCGACTTTAAACATCGCGTCGGGCGCCTTCGGGGATTTAGGGTAGTTTTTCACCACGGAAGCGAAATAGTACGCCGCATCGTCCTTTTTACCCTTGTTGTAATTCAGCTGACCGAGCCAGTAGTTGGCGTTCGGCTGATACGTTGAATCGGGGTACTTTTTGACGAAGTTCTGGAAAGCCGCCATCGCATCGTCCTGGCGAGAGGGATCCTTCACCAGCGCGATAGCCGCGTTGTAATCGGTATTGGCATCACCGGTCTGCGCCGGGGCGCCTGACGAGGCCGCTGGCGCCGTCCCGCTAGCCGCAGCGCCCTGATCGCCCGCTGACGTCTGGGTTTGTGCTCCCGCTGCGCCGCCACCGCTGCTCAGACCGTCGATCTGCTGCAGGATCTGCTTCTGGCGCTCAACAACCTGATTCAGCTGATACTGACTTTCCTGAATTTGACCGCGCAGGGAATCAATATCGGACTGATTATCGGAGAGTTGTTGCTGGAGTTGGGTTAAAAGCTGGCTGTGCGCATTGGAAATACGCTCGAGTTGAGTGACGCGGTCTTCGACCGAGCCTGAGCCGACACTACTGATTGGCGCCTGAGCAAAAGCGGCCCAGGGGGCCGCTATGCCAACCAGTAACGACAGACTCAATAGATGATGTCTGAAGTTACTGCTCATGCAATTCTCTTAGTAAACCAGTACGGCGCGACGGTTTTTGGCGTAAGCCGCTTCGTCGTGGCCCAGTACTGCAGGTTTTTCTTTACCGTAAGAAACGATGGAGATCTGGTCAGCAGAAACACCTTTGCCCTGCAGATACATCTTAACGGCGTTAGCACGACGCTCACCCAGAGCGATGTTGTATTCCGGCGTACCACGCTCATCCGCATGACCTTCTACGGTCACTTTGTAGGACGGGTTGCTGCGCAGGAAGTTTGCGTGCGCGTCCAGCATTGCAGCGAAGTCAGAACGGATATCGTATTTGTCCAGATCGAAGTAAACGATATTGTTCTGCTGCAGCTGTTGCATCTGCAGACGAGCCTGCTCTTCGGAAGACATGTTGCCGCCGTTAGCGTTACCGTCCATACCAGTGCCGGCACCCAGCATGCCTTCACCGCTCTGGTCGTTGCTGGCGTTCTTGTTAGAAGAACACGCCGCGATTGCCATAACCGGCAGAGCGATCAACAGCCCTTTCAGCACTTTGTTCAGTTGCATTTCTTTGATTCCTTTAATAATCAATTATTTATTATCACAGATACGGCGACCAGGCAGGTGATTTTACCTGTCCATCAGTTGCCGGAAGACGCGCTTTGAAACGCCCATCTGTAGAAACCAGATTCAGCACGGATCCCATCCCCTGAGAAGAGCTGTAGATTACCATAGTGCCGTTAGGTGCCAGACTTGGCGTTTCATCTAAAAACGTTGATGACAGAACCTGCACACCACCCGCTTCCAGATCTTGTTTGGCAATGTGCTGCTGACCACCGGCCGAGCTTACCATTACCATAGTTTTACCATCAGCGCTCACGTCAGCGTCCTGGTTTTGTGAACCTTCCCAGGTAATACGCTGCGGCGTGCCGCCATTAATATTGACTTTATACACCTGCGGACGACCGGCCTGGTCGGAAGTAAAGGCCAGGTTCTGGCTATCCGGGAACCAGCTTGGTTCGGTGTTATTGCTGCGACCGTTGGTCACCTGACGAATCTGGCCAGATCCCAGGTCCATCACGTACAGGTTCAGGCTACCGGTTTTCGACAGAGCGAAAGCCAGTTTACTGCCGTCCGGCGAGAACGCCGGCGCGCCGTTATGCTGCGGGAACGAAGCAATCTGACGAACGGAGCCGTTAGCCAGCGTCTGCACAACCAGCGCAGAGCGTCCGCTTTCAAAGGTCACGTAGGCCAGCTTCGCGCCGTCCGGAGACCATGCCGGAGACATCAGCGGCTGAGTTGAACGGTGAACGAGGAACTGATTGTAGCCATCGTAGTCGGAAACGCGCAGCTCGTACGGGAACTGGCCGCCGTTGGTCTGTACCACGTAGGCGATACGGGTACGGAAGGCGCCCTTAATACCGGTCAGCTTCTCAAATACGGCGTCGCTGGCAGCATGCGCGGCATAGCGCAGATACTGTTTCGTGACTTTAAAGGAGTTCTGCGCAAGCACGGTACCCGGCGCGCCGCCGGTATCAACCAGCTGGTACGCCACGTTGTAGGAACCGTCAGGGTTTTGCGTCACCTGACCAACCACGACGGCGTCAATGCCCAGCGCAGACCATGCCGCCGGCTGCACTTCCTGAGCGCTACCTGGCTGCTGAGGCAGGCGAGAGCGATCGAGCGGGTTAAACTTGCCGCTGTTGCGCAGGTCAGCCGCCACGATACCGCCCACATCTTCCGGCGCAGCACCCTGCCCCGCCCACTGGAACGGCACAACGCCGATTGGGCGTGCCGAGTCAACCCCTTGGGTAATCTCGATGCGTACTTCTGCGTGCAGCACTGCCGCCCACAGCATTAAAAAACCAAATGCTACTCGTAATGCCTGCTTCATCATATCTCCCTTATCCAGGCGAAAAGCCCACGATAATTTAGCAGAATGTTAACAAACTCAAATACACAAAACTACTTGTTAAACCATGCTCTATTGCGGAATAAATTTCACAACAAGCTGATTATTTTTTACTGCATTATAGACCGCATCATTTGGGGGCTTAGGTAAATTAGCTAATCTTGCCGCAGTTTTAGCTGCTGTACATAGAGCCTCATCCCCACCTTCGGATGTGATACCAATCAGCGATCCATCGGGATTTAGATTCAATCTAAGAACACACTGCTTTCCGATATATGACTTATAGTCATGGAAATTCCTGGATATCGCTCCCGTAATTTGGCTTGCATACCCACTAAGTTCTGCACCAGTTGCCGCCCCAGCCGAAGAGGATTTGCCTGAATTAGCACCACTCCCTTTTGATGGGTTTCCGGTTTTCGGAGCATTCTTACCGGAGCTCAGGTCGCCGAGCAGATCGTCAACGCCGTTGGCCTCTTTGGCCGCAGCGGCTTTCTTCGCGGCTGCTGCCTTAGCGGCGGCGGCTTTCGCCGCTTTGTCTGCGGCGGCCTTCTCTGCTGCTGCAGCTTTGGCTGCCGCGGCTTTCTCGGCGGCGGCTTTTTCCGCTGCGGCGGCTTTCTCGGCTGCCGCTTTCTCAGCAGCAGCTTTCTGCGCGGCGGCTTTTTCTGCCGCTTTTTCGGCGGCAGCTTTTTCAGCAGCGGCCTGTTTCGCCGCTTCCTGCTGCGCTTTCTTCTCTGCCTGCTGCTGCGCTTTCTTCTCAGCGTCCTGCTGAGCTTTCTTCGCCGCATCGGCTTCGGCTTTTTTCTGCGCGTCCGCGGCCGCTTTCGCGGCTTCCGCTTCTGCCTGTTTCTTCGCATCCGCCGCCGCTTTCGCCGCGGCAGCTTCGGAAGCTTTCGCCTGCGCATCGGCCTTCGCTTTTGCATCAGCGGCGGCTTTGGCGGCAGCTTCCTGCGCCTCTTTCGCCTGTGCGTCCGCTTTGGCTTTAGCCGCTGCGGCGGCTTTCGCCGCGGCTTCTTCCGCCTGTTTCTGCTGTTCTTTCGCCTCTTTAGCCGCTTCCTGCGCCTGCAGACGATCCTGTTCCAGCTGTTTCAGCCGTTCCTGCTCGGCGGCCTGTTTTTCACGTAGCTCTTCCGCCTGCTGCTGAGCCTGCTTTTCACGCTGCTCGGCGGCGCGACGGGCGCTGGCCTGCTGCTGCTGTTGACGGTCATAATTCTTCACAACCGCCCCCGGATCGACCATTACCGCATCGATAGAGGAACCTCCGCCACCCCCGGCAGAAGCATCCAGATGCTCGTCAAACGAACTCCAGATCAGCAGCGCTATCAATACGATGTGCAGCGCGACTGATACTATGATCGCTCGTTTAAGCTTGTCGTTTTGTTCGGTTGCCTTTGACACTATCGGTTCCCAAAAACTGTTCGCCTGTTCCCGTTATATGACGTCGGCCACGAGACGCTGTTGTCCCAAAGCCGACGTGCTGGCGGGCGTGCATATTGCGAGCGATTAGATCGGCTTGGTCATCAAGCCAACCGATTTAACCCCTGCGCTGTGCAACAGGTTAAGCGCTTTAATAATCTCATCGTATGGCACCTCTTTAGCACCGCCGATCAGGAACACCGTTTTCTCATTCGCCTCAAGTCGACGCCTGGCTTCCGCAATAACCTGTTCCGGCGGCAGCTGCGATAACGTTTCCGGGCCAACTTTCACGCTGTACTGCCCGACGCCGGAGACTTCAACGATCACCGGCGGCTCATCGTTGCTTTTCACCGCCTGCGACTCCGTTGCGTCCGGTAGGTCGACCTCTACGCTCTGCGTAATGATCGGCGCTGTCGCCATAAAGATCAGCAACAGCACCAACAGGACATCCAGCAGCGGAACGATGTTGATCTCGGACTTCAGTTCGCGACGTCCGCGTCCACGTGCTCTGGCCATGGCTTACCCCTTATTGCTTTCGCTGCTGGTAAACGCCTGACGGTGCAGAATGGCGGTGAACTCTTCCATAAAGTTGTCGTAGTTCAGCTCAAGTTTGTTCACGCGCTGGTTCAGACGGTTATAGGCCATAACCGCCGGGATAGCGGCAAAAAGACCAATTGCCGTCGCGATGAGCGCTTCTGCGATACCCGGCGCGACCATTTGCAGCGTCGCCTGTTTTACCGCGCCCAGCGCGATAAAGGCATGCATGATCCCCCATACGGTACCAAACAGACCGATATATGGGCTGATAGAACCCACCGTACCGAGGAACGGGATGTGGGTTTCCAGGGTTTCCAGCTCGCGGTTCATCGAAATACGCATGGCGCGCGACGCTCCTTCGACAATCGCTTCCGGCGCATGGCTGTTCGCACGATGCAGACGCGCAAACTCTTTGAAGCCGCTGTAGAAGATTTGTTCCGAACCGGTCAGATTATCGCGACGACCCTGGCTTTCCTGGTACAAACGAGAAAGCTCGATACCGGACCAGAACTTATCTTCAAACGCTTCGGCCTCACGTGACGCCGCATTGAGGATACGCGTTCTCTGAATAATGATGGCCCAGGAGGCGATGGAAAAACAAACTAAAATCAACATGATAAGTTTAACCAGAAGGCTCGCCTTCAGGAACAAATCAAGGATATTCATCTCAGTCACTGCTTAAACTCCGCGACAATAGACTTGGGAAGCGCACGAGGCTTCATTAAGAGTGGATCAACGCACACGATAAGAACCTCAGCTTCATTCAAAACGACGTTCTCGGCGTTGACGATTCGCTGCGTGAAAACCAGGGTAGCTCCTCGCATTGAGGTTATCTCCGTCTGGATTTCGAGCATGTCGTCGAGTCTGGCGGGCGCAAAATACTCCAGCGTCATTTTGCGAACCACAAAGGCAACTCGTTCAGCCAGCAAAACCTGTTGGCTGAAGTGATGATGGCGCAGCATCTCTGTGCGTGCTCTTTCATAGAAAGCGACGTAGCTGGCGTGGTAAACCACACCACCGGCGTCGGTGTCTTCGTAATAGACCCGAACCGGCCATCGAAACAGCGTTGTATTCACTTTACATCCCGGTAATGCAACAAAAGGTTAGTGCTTTCAAACTTCGCTACTATACGCGCGGGAATCGTGGTTTGGAATGGGGGAAAGTAAACGAGGAGTAAATTTTTATGGGCTTATGCAAGCCCATATGGTTAACAGAGATTTCTTATTCAAAAGAAGAAAAAGAACAGGCCCAAAACGAGCACAATATCAGCGATAAGCGGACAAAAAATTCCCTGCCAGTGAATGGCGCGCGGGCGGAAGCCCACGCCGTGGATAACGCCGGTACAAACCGCCCACATCAGCAGGAAGCCGTGCCAGATTTCCAGCTCGCTGGTTTTGGCCGCAAAGCGCGACGGATCCCAGAAGATGCAGCCCGCTAGCGCCAGCGCCATCAATAAGGAAAGCGCCCTTAACGGGCGCTTGTCCATTATCGCGTAAAGAGTCGCGATAATACTCATCAGTGTTCTTCTTTACCTGCTTTGGTGGCTTCCACGTGCTCAAGCGCCAGCGCGGTAATCACCCCAAAAGCACAGGCAAGAAGCGTTCCCAAAATCCATGCGAAATACCACATATATAGCTCCTTACCTTAGTACAGCGAGTGGGTGTTCTTTTCGATGTCTTCGCGAGTGATGCGACCGAACATTTTCCAGTAACACCAGGCGGTGTAGGCCAGAATAATCGGTACGAAGACAATCGCCACGTAAGTCATCAGGTTCAGCGTCAGCTGGCTGGAGGTCGCATCCCACATGGTCAGGCTCGCGTTCATCGCCGTGCTTGATGGCATAATGAACGGGAACATGGCGATACCGGCAGTCAGAATGATGCACGCCAGCGTCAGCGAGGAGAACAGAAACGCCCATGCGCCTTTATCCGCTTTTGTCGAGATGACGGTCAGCAGCGGCAGCGCCACGCCCAGAGCAGGAATCGCCCACAGCGCCGGCATGTTATTAAAGTTCACCATCCACGCGCCGGCTTCACGCGCGACTTCTTTGGTCAGCGGGTTAGACGGGCCGGTATGATCCATCACCGATTTCACCACATAACCGTCGATACCGTAGTAGACCCAAACGCCCGCCAGCGCGAAGCAGACCAGCGTCACCAGCGCCGCCACCGTAGACACGGAGCGGGTGCGCAGGTGCAGTTCACCCACGGTACGCATCTGCAGATAGGTCGCGCCCTGCGTCAGGATCATCGCCACGCTAACAATACCGGCCAGCAGGCCAAACGGATTCAGCAGCTGGAAGAAGTTACCGGTGTAGTACAGGCGCAGATATTCATCAACGTGGAACGGAACGCCCTGCAGCAGGTTGCCGAACGCCACGCCAATCACCAGCGGCGGCACGAAGCTGCCGACGAAGATGCCCCAGTCCCACATGTTACGCCAGCGGTTATCCTCAATCTTCGAGCGGTAGTCGAAACCCACCGGACGGAAGAATAAAGAGGCCAGCACCAGGATCATGGCCACATAGAAGCCGGAAAACGCGGCGGCGTAGACCATCGGCCAGGCGGCAAACAGCGCGCCGCCGGCGGTGATCAGCCACACCTGGTTTCCGTCCCAGTGCGGGGCAATGGCGTTAATCATAATTCGACGCTCGGTGTCGTTACGACCGAGGAAACGGGTGAGCATCCCCACCCCCATGTCGAAGCCATCGGCGACGGCAAAACCAATAAGCAAAATGCCAATCAGCAGCCACCAGATAAAACGCAATACTTCATAATCGATCATTTGACGACTCCTGTCTTAGCGTGCCGACTGAATAGCCGCAGAGGACTGTTCAAAGTGATAGCGACCGGTTTTCAGGCTGCTTGGTCCTTTACGGGCAAACTTGAACATGAGGAACAGTTCAGCCACCAGGAACAGCGTGTACAGGCCACAAATCAGCACCATAGAGAAGATCAGGTCGCCCGCGGTCAGCGACGAGTTCGCGACGGCCGTCGGCAGCACCTCACCAATAGCCCACGGCTGACGGCCATATTCGGCGACAAACCAGCCCGATTCAACGGCAATCCACGGCAGCGGCAGGCCATAGAACGCGGCGCGCAGCAGCCATTTTTTCTCACCGATGCGGTTGCGAATCACGCTCCAGAAGGAGGCGCCGATAATCAACAGCATCAGCACGCCGCACGCTACCATAATACGGAAGGCGAAGTAGAGCGGCGCCACGGCAGGAATAGAGTCCTTGGTCGCCAGAGCAATCTGCTCTTCCGTCGCGTCAGAGACGTTGTCGGTATAGCGTTTCAGCAGCAGACCGTAGCCCAGATCTTTCTTCACGTCGTTAAAGCGATCGCGCACGGCCTGGTCGGTTGAACCGGCACGCAGCTGTTCCAGCAGCGCGTAAGCTTTCATCCCGTTACGGATACGCTCTTCGTGCTGAACCATGAGGTCTTTCAGGCCGGTAACCTGTTTATCCACGGAGCGAGTCGCAATGATGCCCAGCGCGTAAGGAATTTGAATCGCGAAGCGGTTCTCCTGCGCCTTCTGATCGGGAATACCAAACAGGGTAAAGGCCGCCGGAGCAGGCTGAGTTTCCCATTCAGCTTCGATAGCCGCCAGTTTGGTTTTCTGCACGTCGCCCATTTCGTAGCCGGATTCATCACCGAGAACGATAACGGAGAGAATCGCCGCCATACCGAAGCTGGCTGCGATAGCGAAGGAGCGCTTGGCAAAAGCGAAGTCGCGGCCTTTGAGCATATACCAGGAGCTGATGGCAAGAATGAACATCGCGCCGGTCACGTAGCCTGACGCCACGGTATGAACGAACTTAACCTGAGCAACCGGGTTCAGGACCAGCTCAGAGAAGCTGACCATCTCCATACGCATGGTTTCAAAGTTGAAGTCCGACGCAATCGGGTTCTGCATCCAGCCGTTAGCGACGAGGATCCACAGCGCCGACAGGTTGGAGCCCAGCGCCACCAGCCAGGTCACGGCCATGTGCTGAACTTTGCCCAGACGATCCCAACCGAAGAAGAACAGACCGACAAAGGTAGATTCGAGGAAGAAGGCCATCAAACCTTCAATGGCCAGCGGCGCACCGAAGATATCGCCCACATAGTGAGAGTAGTAAGACCAGTTAGTCCCGAACTGGAACTCCATGGTCAGACCGGTTGCCACACCCAGCGCGAAGTTGATACCAAACAACTTGCCCCAGAACTTGGTCATATCTTTATAAATCTGTTTGCCGGAAAGGACGTAGACCGTTTCCATGATGGCCAGCAGGAACGCCATACCTAGCGTCAGCGGCACAAACAGGAAGTGGTACATCGCGGTCAAGGCAAACTGTAAGCGCGACAGTTCGACTATATCTAACATCATGACTCCTTGCTCATCGCATGAAGACTCCGAGAGTGAACCCCGTTAGAAAGGGTCACACGCATGCCCCAATACAAATTTATTTGCTTCTTCTCGTCACGCCCGTTTTCTCATGCAAGAAAACGATAGTAATGAGAAGTTACAAACATGTTAACAAAACACCCAAATTGATCCCGTGATTATATTACGCTGCAAAACCCTTACAATAAATAGGTTTTTATTGTGATAAATTTGCAGTTTTCGACAGCGATCAATTTATAGCGAAAATACCTGATTTCGGTCAATTTGATCCGCGACAATTTAACTCCATTTCGCGACCTTTTCCAAGTTTTAAACATTGATTTAAATCAATTTTCATTTTAAATGTTAATTATGTATACCGTGTACCGTACAGGTAAACACTAGGTTAACAATATGTTTTTCAAGAGTATCAACGGTTACTGAAAATGATAGTCCATTTATTTCGCCGCGGAGGGGAATTTAACGGGATGAGCGCTGGTCGCATTAATCCGGGCATCAGCTGACAATGTCGTGTAGCTCACGGATTTTTTTTATCAAGTTAATGCCCTAAATTTTTTTGCTTATTACATTTATCATTGCGTTTACTTTCAATTAACACAGATGCGTAACTATCTCATTATCAAGTAAATGCGGCGTACATTCTCTTTCTCGTCGTTTTGTGACGCAACGCACCCTGCTCTTTATGCAGCAGACTTTCCCCCTGCGCTTTTATCCCCCCCGGACAGCAGCTCTCCTGCCCCACTCCGCCATTCAACAAAAATGAAATATTAAATAAACAAATCACCATTTTATATCTTTAATCTAACAAATTCGCCGTGACGCATATAAAAAACAGCACATAAATTCCGTTACTATGCTCACAGAAAAATTTAAAGAATTGTATTTACCGCTTATTATCAAGGCAAAATAAACGCAAAATATAAAATAAGACCTTGCTCACAAACATCGCAATCTATTTATTAAAAAGATCTGAACAGAAATAACCCCAGACAATAAAAAAAACTAACAACATCATGATACAAAAGGATTTTTTAAAGAAAAATCAAAAACAAGACTTTTTTGAAAGATATTCTGAAAATAGATCAATTGCTTCCCCCCTTCGAACCACAGACACTCCAGCCCTATTAACAGGCGGCCATCATCAACGCTGCAAATATTAGAAAGTCGTTTTTATTTTTATACCATCAGCCTTACAGAGGATTACCCATGAAGAAATCAACACTTGTTATTGGCGTCATTGGTGCTGACTGCCATGCAGTAGGCAACAAAGTCCTGGACCGCGTTTTTACTGCCCATGATTTTCGCGTAATCAATCTGGGGGTGATGGTCAGTCAGGATGAATATATCGATGCCGCTATCGAAACCGGCGCGGACGCCATCGTTGTGTCGTCTATTTACGGCCACGGCGATATCGACTGCCTGGGACTGCGCGAACGCTGCATCGAACGGGGTATCGGCGATATTCTTCTTTACGTTGGCGGCAACCTGGTGGTCGGTAAGCATGATTTTGCCGACGTCGAGGCCAAATTCAAAGAGATGGGCTTCAATCGCGTCTTTGCCCCAAGCCACGATCTGGAAGACGTCTGCAGGCTGATGGCGAACGATATCAACCAGCGCCACGGCGTTGAACAGCAGTGTCTGGAAGAGGCTATCTGATGCAAACCGTCTCTGTCGATATCGGCTCGACGTGGACCAAAGCGGCCCTCTTCGCACAGGAGGGGGATGAGCTGACGCTGGTAAACCACGTTCTGACCCCGACCACTACCCATCACCTGGCGGAAGGCTTTTTTGCCAGCCTGAACCGGGTGCTTAACGTTGCCGATGCGCGCCCGTTGCTGCACCGCGGTGACGTCACGCTGAAATACTCTTCATCGGCAAAAGGCGGTCTTGCCGTTGCCGCGATGGGTCTGGTGCCGTCCATCACCCTGGAATCAGCAAAAGTCACCGCCCACTCGGCGGGGGCCAAAATCGCCCAATACTACGCCTACAAACTCAACCGCCACGATATCCAGGCGCTGGAAGCCACGCCGCCGGATATCCTGCTGTTTACCGGCGGAACCGACGGCGGCGAGGAGAGCTACGGCCTGGCCAACGCCCATGCGCTGGCGGAGTCAACGCTCGACTGCGCCATTATCTATGCCGGAAACCGGGATATTCAGGACGAGGTTCAGGCCATCCTTGGCCACAAAGATTTGACCACGGTAGACAACATTCTGCCCGATCTCGATCACCCTAATCCCTACGCTGCCCGCAAGGCGATTTGCGATGTCTTCTTATCCCGAATCGTCAAAGGTAAAGGGCTGGACGTGATTGTCGCGGAAACCGGCGAAGAGCCGATGCCAACGCCGTGGACCGTCTACGAGCTGGTAAAAACCATCAGCCATTACGACAGCGCGTGGAAAGAGTTCATGCTGATCGATATGGGCGGCGCCACCACCGACGTCTACTCCGCCAGCGCCAACACGCTCTCTCCGGATACCGTTCTGCACGGGGTTCCGGAACCGTTTGTTAAACGTACGGTAGAAGGAGATCTCGGCATGCGCGTTTCAGCTGTCGTGGTCGGTGAAAGTACTCAGGAGCTGGTGAACGTGGTGTTTGCCCATCAGCCGCAGCGTCAGGAGGCCTTTTACCGCTACCTGCGCCATCTGGTCGCTCAGCCGGATTATCTGCCGCTCAACGAGGAAGAAAAATATTTCGACACCGTGCTGGCCGGGCTGTGCGTCGGCTACGCCAGCGAACGCCACGCGGGCACCAAAAAGCAGGTCTGCACCTGCGTGGGCAACGTCGATTTACAGATGGGCCGCGATCTGACCCCCGTGCGTAAAGTCGTCGGTTCCGGTGGATGGCTCTCCCGCGCCAGCGGCTTCGACATCCACCGCTGGCTGAAATACCGCGAACTGGATGACGACGGCAGACGCATTCTTCTGCCAACCCGGTTTGATTATTACCGCGATGCAAAAGGCCTGCTTCCGCTGCTGGCAAACGTTGCCAGGCTCTACCCCGAGCTCGCCGCTCGCACCAGCATTCACTGTTTAACCCTATAAATGAAGGCAGCTACGAATGGAACTTCGAAATAAAAAATTAACCCACGACGAATTCATGACCGAGCGGCATCAGGTATTGCAGACCTGGCATACCGGCAAGGACGTTGAGCACTTCGAAGATGGCGTGAAGTACCAGCAAACCATTCCTGAGAAAAAACGCTTTTCTCACGCTCTGCTTAAGGCCGACCAGGAGGGTAAAACCCTGAGCCAGCCGCGCGCGGGCGTGGCGCTGATGGATGAACATATTGCGCTGCTCAAAACCCTGCAGGAAGAGTGCGATCTGCTGCCCAGCACCATCGATGCCTATACCCGCCTCAACCGTTACGAAGAAGCGGCGGTCGGCATACAGAAATCCATCGAGGCGGGAACCTCCAAACTGAATGGTTTGCCGGTGGTTAACCACGGCGTCGCCGCCTGCCGCCGGATGACCGAAGCGCTGGAAAAACCGGTCCAGGTACGTCACGGTACGCCAGACGCGCGCCTGCTGGCGGAAATCTCCATGGCCAGCGGCTTTACCAGCTACGAAGGCGGCGGTATCTCCTACAACATTCCCTACGCCAAGCGCGTCACCCTGGAGAAGTCGATTCGCGACTGGCAGTACTGCGACCGCCTGATGGGCCTGTATGAAGAACACGGCATTCGTATTAACCGCGAACCGTTCGGCCCGCTGACCGGCACCCTGATCCCACCGTTTATGTCCCACGCGGTGGCCATTATCGAAGGTCTGCTGGCGCTGGAACAGGGCGTCAAGTCAATCACCGTCGGCTACGGCCAGGTCGGCAGCCTCACCCAGGACATCGCGGCGATTAAATCTCTTCGCGAACTCTCCCACGAATACTTTGGCAATTACGGATTCGACGATTATGAGCTGAGTACCGTCTTCCACCAGTGGATGGGCGGCTTTCCGGAAGATGAATCAAAAGCCTTTGCCATTATCTCCTGGGGCGCGGCGGTAGCCGGGATGTCCGGCGCCACCAAAGTGATCACCAAGAGCCCGCATGAAGCGTTCGGTATTCCCACTGCGGCGGCCAACGCGCAGGGGCTGAGGGCATCCCGCCAGATGCTCAATATGGTCAGCGATCAGAAGTTCCCGCCCTGCGCCGCGGTTGAGCAGGAAGTGGAGCTGATAAAAAGCGAGGTTCGCGCGGTGCTGAAGAAAGTATTCGAGCTGGGCAACGGCGACATCGCCCGCGGTACGGTGCTGGCCTTTGAAGCGGGCGTCCTGGACGTGCCTTTTGCCCCCGCATCCTGCAACGCGGGCAAAATTTTGCCGGTTCGCGACAATGCCGGCGCCATTCGCGTGCTTGAAGCCGGCGCGGTTCCGCTGCCGAAGGACATCCTCGCCCTGCACCACGATTACGTCGCTGAACGTGCGCAATTTGAAGGACGCAAACCCTCATTCCAGATGGTTGTTGATGACATCAACGCGGTATCCCACAGTAAATTAATAGGAAGACCATAATGAAAATTAAACAGGCCCTTTTCACCGCTGGCTACTCTTCATTCTATTTTGACGATCAGCAGGCGATCAAAAACGGCGCGGGTCATGATGGGTTCATTTATACCGGTGCTCCGGTAACGCCAGGCTTCACCTCGGTACGCCAGGCGGGTGAATGCGTATCCGTCCAGCTGATTCTGGAAAACGGCGCGGTGGCGGTCGGTGACTGTGCCGCCGTACAGTACTCCGGCGCGGGCGGCCGCGACCCGCTGTTCCTGGCGGAGAACTTTATCCCGTTCCTCAACGATCATATCAAACCGCTGCTGGAGGGCCGCGATGTCGATACCTTCCTGCCGAACGCCCGTTTCTTCGACAAGCTGCGCATCGACGGTCATCTGCTGCATACCGCCGTCCGCTACGGTCTTTCCCAGGCGCTGCTCGACGCCACCGCGCTGGCCAGCGGCCGCCTGAAGGCGGAGGTGGTTTGCGACGAATGGCAGCTGCCCTGCATACCGGAAGCGATTCCGTTATTTGGTCAGAGCGGCGACGACCGCTACATCGCCGTGGACAAAATGATCCTCAAAGGCGTTGACGTCCTGCCGCATGCGCTCATTAACAACGTCGAAGAGAAGCTGGGTCTGAAAGGGGAAAAACTGCGTGAGTATGTCCGCTGGCTGTCCGACCGCATCTTAAGCCTGCGCACCAGCCCCCGCTATCGCCCCACGCTGCATATCGACGTGTACGGCACCATCGGCCTGATTTTCGATATGGATCCGGTTCGCTGCGCCGACTATATCGCCAGCCTGGAGCAAGAGGCGCAGGGCCTGCCGCTCTACATAGAAGGCCCGGTGGATGCGGGTAATAAACCGGACCAGATCCGTATGCTCACGGCCATTACCAAAGAGCTGACCCGCCTCGGTTCCGGCGTAAAAATTGTCGCCGACGAGTGGTGTAACACCTACCAGGATATCGTTGACTTTACTGATGCCGGCAGCTGCCACATGGTGCAGATTAAAACCCCGGATCTCGGCGGCATTCATAACATCGTGGACGCGGTGCTGTACTGCAACAAACACGCGATGGAAGCCTATCAGGGCGGTACCTGTAACGAAACCGAAATCAGCGCCCGCACCTGCGTTCACGTCGCGCTGGCCGCGCGTCCGATGCGCATGCTGATCAAGCCGGGCATGGGCTTCGACGAAGGTCTTAACATCGTGTTTAACGAAATGAACCGCACCATCGCGCTGTTGCAGACTAAGGATTAAGAGATGGCTCGTACCTTTAAGATCTTATCGCCGACGGCAATCCTCGGCTATGGCTTCCCGGAAGAGAGCTTTCGTAAAGCTATGGAGGCATCGCCGGATCTGATTGCCGTTGACGCCGGTTCATCCGATCCCGGCCCCCACTATCTGGGGGCAGGCAAACCTTTTACCGACCGGGCCGGGGTGAAACGCGATCTGCGCTATATGATCGTCGCCGGCGTGAAGAACAACATTCCGGTGGTGATCGGCACCGCTGGAGGATCCGGCGCCGCGCCGCATCTGGAGTGGTGTCGGCAGATTATCCATGAGATTGCGCAGGAAGAAAAACTGTCGTTCTCCATGGCACTGATCCCGTCTGATGTCGATAAAGCCATCGTTCATCAGGCGCTGGATAACGGCAAAATCACCGCCCTGGACTTTGTGCCTGAACTGACCCACGAGGCCATTGAAGAGAGCACCTATATCGTCGCCCAGATGGGGATCGAACCCTTTCAGCGGGCGCTGGCAGCCGGTGCCCAGGTGGTGCTTGGCGGCCGGGCGTACGATCCGGCCTGCTTCGCGGCGCTGCCGATTATGCAGGGCTTTGATGAGGGGCTCGCCCTGCACTGCGGCAAGATCCTCGAATGCGCGGCCATTGCCGCCACGCCGGGCTCCGGTTCCGACTGCGCCATGGGGATTATCGACGACAGCGGCTTTACGCTGAAAGCGTTTAATCCAAAGCGTAAGTTTACCGAAACCTCTGCGGCGGCACATACGCTGTACGAGAAGTCCGATCCGTATTTCCTGCCCGGTCCGGGCGGCGTGCTTAACCTGAAAGGATGCACCTTCAAAGCCGTCAACGAAGGCGAGGTTTACGTCAGCGGTTCTCGTCATGAAGCGACGCCGTACGCGCTGAAGCTGGAAGGCGCGCGGCGGGTCGGCTTCCGCTGCCTGACCATTGCCGGAACGCGCGATCCGATCATGATTGCCGGAATCGATAATATTCTTGAAGAGGTACAGACCAGCGTCGCACGCAACCTCTCCCTGAACGATGACAGCATCCGCATGACCTTCCATCTGTATGGAAAGAACGGCGTGATGGGCAATCACGAACCGATGAAAACCGCCGGGCACGAACTGGGCATCCTGCTTGATGTCGTTGCGCCAACCCAGGATATCGCCAACAGCGTCTGTTCGCTGGTGCGCTCTACCCTGCTGCACTACGGCTATGAAAACCGCATTGCCACCGCGGGCAACCTCGCCTTCCCGTTCTCACCTTCCGATATTCAGAGCGGCCCGGTGTATGAGTTCTCAATCTATCACCTGATCGAAGCCAGCGACGCGCTGCGCTTTGACTTCCATATCGAACAGGTGACGCCAGAAGGAGTTCAGGCATGAAACAATCCCTATGCTCACTGGCGCAGGTGATCCGCTCCAAAAACGCCGGACCGTATGAACTGGTTTTAGATATTTTATTTAAAACCCGGGAAGATTATCAGCGGGTCAAACGTTCTGAGCAATTAACCCCGCAGCTTATTGCCGGCTTATATAACGTAAAGCCTGATTTTATTCATCGCATTATCTGGTTCGATCCGGCCAACGCGGTAAAAATCGTCATGCCGCGGGATATTATTTCCGGCAACGTCGGAGACAATGATGTTTATGGTGCTCAGCAGCATGCGCCGTTATTAAGTATTGAGTTCGACCTGTAATTTCTAAAATACAACAACATCCATTGGGGTACAAGATTTCGCTGTATCACTGTATTCCAGACAATTTATGCGGTTGGTCACCACAGGGGTACGTCTGCGCTGCTGCCTGGCGCAGGCGTACGCCGCCCTACACCACTTCACGACTAACCCTGTTCCGATGGAGTAAATATGAAAAAAATAAGTTTAACCAAAATGATCATATTAGGCCTGATACTCGGCATGATTGCCGGGGTGATCATTAATAATATGGCATCAGCAGATACAGCAAAATCCTATGCGCAGGATATTTCCATTTTTACCACTATATTTTTACGCCTGGTAAAAATGATTATCGCCCCGCTGGTAATATCAACGCTGGTGGTCGGCATCGCCAAAATGGGCGATGCGAAAACGCTCGGGCGTATATTCTCTAAAACCTTTTTCCTGTTTATTTGCGCCTCGCTGCTGTCGATTGCGCTGGGTCTGGTGATCGTCAATCTGTTCCAGCCAGGCGCGGGCATCAACTTTGTCCCCCACGATGCCGGAGCCGTGGCCGCCGTTCAGTCCGAGCCCTTCACCCTGAAAGTGTTTATCTCGCACGCGGTACCCACCAGCATCGTTGATGCGATGGCGCGCAACGAAATTCTGCAAATCGTGGTGTTCTCTATTTTCCTCGGCTGCAGCCTGGCGGCGATCGGCGAAAAAGCCGAGCCCATTGTGAAGGTACTCGATTCGCTGGTCCACGTGATGCTGAAGCTCACAGGGTACGTCATGCTGTTCGCGCCGCTGACCGTTTTCGCCGCCATCTCCGGGCTGATTGCCGAGCGCGGTCTGGGCGTGATGGTAAGCGCCGGGATCTTTATGGGTGAATTCTATCTGACGCTGGGCATGCTGTGGGCAATCCTCATTGGCCTGTCGACGGTGATTGTCGGCCCATGTATCAGCCGTCTGACCAAAGCGATCTTCGAGCCCGCGCTGCTGGCCTTCACCACATCCAGCTCAGAAGCCGCCTTCCCAGGAACCCTCGATAAGCTGGAAAAATTCGGCGTCTCTTCCAAAATCGCCAGCTTCGTCCTGCCCATCGGTTACTCCTTTAACCTGGTCGGCTCCATGGCCTACTGCTCGTTCGCCACGGTGTTTATCGCCCAGGCCTGTAACGTCCACCTCAGCATGGGCGAGCAGATCACCATGCTGCTGATCCTGATGCTGACCTCCAAAGGGATGGCGGGCGTGCCGCGCGCCTCAATGGTGGTTATCGCCGCGACGCTGAACCAGTTCAACATTCCGGAAGCGGGCCTGATCCTGCTGATGGGCGTCGACCCGTTCCTCGATATGGGTCGCTCCGCCACCAACGTGATGAGTAACGCCATGGGCGCCGCCATCGTTGGCCGTTGGGAAGGCGAGCATTACGGAGAAGGCTGCCGCGGCACCGCCCCGGTCAAAAAACCGGAGCAGGAGCGCCCTGCCAGCGAAACGTCCGAAGTGGCGATGTCCTGACAGCAAAATGGCTATGAGCCCCAGGCCGGATACGTCCGGCCCGGTTCCCTCCAATCATCCCAACAGGACACACCATGAACGTGAAATTTCTTGGCACCTGCATCTTAACCGCCAGCTTACTGTTTAGCGCCGCCGCGCAGGCGCAAAGCGCGCCGGACTACGCCAGCATCATCGAGCAGGCACATCAGAAATATAAGAGTAATCACGACGGTAAAGTCGCCGACTATATCCCTGCCCTGGCGAGCTATAGCCCGAATAATTTCGCCATTACGCTCGCGACGGTCGAAGGCAAAATTTACCAGACCGGTGACGTGACAAAAGCCTTTCCGATGGAATCATTAAGTAAAGTTTTCACCCTGGCGCTGGCGATGGAGCAGCGCGGGCCGCAGGAGGTGCTGGATAAACTCGGCGCGAACGCGACCGGCCTGCCCTTCAATTCCGGCTTAGCCGTGGAGCTCACGCAAGGTGCGCCGGAGAACCCGTTAGTCAACGCCGGCGCCATGAGCACCGTGAGCCTGATTGCGGCGAAAGACAAAACCGACCGCTGGAACAACATTCTCAACAACCTCAACGCCTGGGCCGACAGCTCCCTGAGCGTTAACGAGCCGGTATTTCAATCCGAAATGGAGACCAATCAGCATAACCAGGCGCTGGCGATGCTGATGAATTCATACCGCAGCTTCTATGGCGACCCTCAGGAAGCCGTCGAAATCTACACCCGTCAGTGTTCGGTGGATATCACCGTTGAGCAGCTCGCCAAAATGGGGGCCGTACTCGCCAACAATGGCAAATCACCGTTCAACGGCAAGCAGCTGCTCACCGCCAGCTACGTCCCGCAGGTGCTGGCGGAAATGGCGATCGCCGGGCTGTACGACGGCAGCGGCAAATGGCTGTACACCGTCGGTATCCCGGCAAAATCCGGCGTTGGCGGCGGGATGGTCGCCGTCGTTCCCGGGCAATACGCTATCGCCGTCTACTCCCCTCCGCTGGATGCAGCCGGCAACAGCGTCCGCGCCCAGCAGACCATCGAGTACGTCGCGAATGCGACGCGGGCCAATCTCTTTTTAGCGAAATAGTGAGAAGTAAAATGTCGAAACCCTTTGTCTGGCAGGAACTTTTTGTTCAGAGCAACGATAATACCGAATATGAACTGCTAACGAATCAACATGTTAAGGTGACAGAGTTAGATGGAGAAGAGGTCATCAAGGTTGCGCCGGAAGCGTTAACATTGCTGGCTCAGCAGGCATTTTATGAGGCGTCGTTTTTCCTGCGCGCCGGGCACTTAAAGCAGATCGCCGGCATCCTGCACGACCCGCAGGCCAGCAGCAACGATAAATACGTGGCGCTACAGCTGCTGCGCAACGCCGAAGTCTCGGCAAAAGGCGTGCTGCCAAACTGCCAGGATACCGGGACCGCCACCATCGTCGCGAGCAAAGGCCAGAACGTCTGGACCGGCGGCAACGACGCGGAAGCTCTGAGTCAGGGCATCTACACCACCTTTCAGGAAAACAATTTACGCTATTCGCAAAATGCCCCCCTTGATATGTATACCGAGGTCAACACTGAGACCAACCTGCCCGCGCAGATTGATATCAGCGCGGTGCCGGGCAGCGAGTACCGCTTCCTTTTCGTCAATAAAGGCGGCGGCTCGGCGAACAAAGCCGCGCTATTTCAGGAAACAAAATCTATTCTGCAGCCGGAAAAACTCACCGCCTTCCTGATTGAAAAAATGAAGGCGCTGGGCACCGCCGCCTGCCCGCCGTACCACATCGCCTTTGTCGTGGGGGGCCTGTCGGCGGACCAGGCGTTGAAGGTGGCGAAGCTGGCTTCGACAAAATATTACGACAATCTGCCCACCAGCGGAAACGAACTGGGCCAGGCGTTTCGCGATACGTCGCTGGAAGCGGCGCTGCTCAAAGCCAGCCGCGAGTTCGGCATCGGCGCACAGTTTGGCGGCAAATACTTCGCCCACGACATTCGCGTGATTCGCCTGCCGCGGCACGGCGGCTCCTGCCCTATCGCAATGGCGCTTTCCTGCTCCGCCGACCGAAACATCAAAGCCAAAATCAACAAACACGGCATCTGGCTGGAGAAGCTGGAACATAACCCGGGCAAGTTTATCCCTGATTCTCAGCGCATAGAAAACGGGGCGCAGACCGTCCAGCTCGATCTGAACCGGCCGCTGCGCGACATCCTCCACGACCTGTCAGCCCTGCCCGTGGGCACCCGGCTATCGCTGAGCGGTCCGATTGTCGTCGCCCGCGACATCGCCCATGCCCAAATCAAAGCGCGTCTGGATAACGGCGAACCGATGCCGGAGTATATGCGCAAGCATATTGTCTACTACGCCGGCCCGGCGAAAACGCCGAATAATCTGGCCTGCGGCTCGCTGGGCCCCACCACCGGCGGACGCATGGATGGGTATGTTGACGCTTTCCAGGCGGCGGGCGGCAGTCTGATCATGCTTTCCAAAGGCAACCGCAGCCAGCAGGTGACCGAGGCCTGCCATAAACACGGCGGCTTTAATCTCGGCAGCATCGGCGGCGCGGCGGCCCTGCTGGCGCAGCAGTATGTGAAAAGTTTGCGCTGCCTGGAGTATCCGGAGCTGGGCATGGAAGCGGTATGGATGATGGAAGTCGAAAATCTGCCCGCGTTTGTGCTGGTTGACGACAAAGGCAACAACTTCTTTAGCCAGTTCGAGCAGCAGCACCGCTGCGCCACCTGTCCGGCAGGACACTAAGGAGCATTTATGCACGCGCGAGGCAATCCCGACCGCCATCGTCAGCGCCAGCAGAAGCTGAAAACGCAGGTGGCTACCCGCGTGGCGGCGGCAACGGAGCAAAAAGGCATTCTGATCGTCTTCACCGGCAACGGCAAAGGTAAATCCACCGCCGCCTTCGGCACGGCAACGCGCGCCGTCGGCCACGGTAAGCGCGTCGGTGCTGCCCAGTTCATTAAAGGTCAGTGGGATAATGGAGAGTACAACACGCTGCATCCGCTCGGCGTTGAGTTTCACATTATGGGCACCGGCTTTACCTGGGAAACGCAAAACCGGGAGGCAGATATCGAGGCGGCGTCGGCCGTATGGCAGGAGAGCAAGCGCATGCTGGCCGACCCGAGCTACGATCTGGTGGTGCTGGATGAACTTACCTATATGCTGGCGTATCACTATCTGGATACTCAGGAAGTGATCGCGGCGATAGAGAATCGTCCGCCGCGGCAGAACGTGATTGTCACCGGCCGCGGCTGCCACGCCCGGCTGCTGGAGCTTGCCGATACGGTTAGTGAGCTGCGTCCGGTGAAGCACGCCTTTGACAGCGGTATTCAGGCGCAGGTGGGAATCGACTGGTAGTTTTACCCGGCTCGCGCTGCGCTTAGCCGGGCTACGGGTTCACATTCGTCTGCGGGCCGGTAGTCCGGACAGATGCGCAGCATCGCCTCCGGGAAACTCAGCCGCTCTGCGCTATGCTCCCGGGGGCGGCGCTCGACGCGCCTTGCCCGGGCTACAGGTTCACTGCCGTCTGCGGGCCGGTAGCCCGGACAGATGCGCAGCATCGCCTCCGGGAAACTCAGCCGCTCTGCGCTATGCTCCCGGGGGCGGCGCTCGACGCGCCTTGCCCGGGCTAC
>NZ_JBEAIG010000022.1:0-19751 GCF_040064575.1 Klebsiella sp. CN_Kp106
ATCCGGGCTTCTTCCGGGTGAAGCTGTACGCGGTGCCGCACTTCCAGGTGGAAGGTATGGACGTGAACCTGTCTCTGGTTTCTCAGATGCCGAAAGCGAAAGCGTAAGGCGGGGGCAGGGATGAAAACAGTACGACCGCTGTGGGGGCGGGGCCAGATGGTTTCCCCTCAACATTTTCAGCAGGAGGCCGCGCAAGCGGCCTGGCACACCGAGTGTGTCGCCCGACTGGGAGCAATACATCCCTGGGGGGTTGCGCGGACGGCTTTTGACGCCGCGCTGCTGAAGCAGGGGAAACTGAAGGCCGACCACCTGTGCGTGCGTTTCGCCGACGGAACGCTCACTGATAGCGATAACGCCGATGCGTTGCCGCCCGTGATGACCTTACCGGAAACAGAAAGCCACGAACTGACGGTGGTTTTGGCGCTGCCCCATGAGTATGAAAACGGCGGCAACTGCCTGCAACCGGAGCAGAAAGCGGAGCGTCCTGTGCGCTGGCGTCTGGCCTGGCGGGAGGTGCGTAACCGCTATGGGGATGACAGCCGCCAGATTGCGGTAATGCAGCCGGAGCTGACGCTGCGTACAGAGGATAACGACAACGGCAATTACCAGACCGTCGCCGTGGCCCGTCTTAAGCGCGACAGCCAGGGAGACTGGTCGCAGGACGCGTCGTTTATCCCGCCGCTGCTGAACGTGCAGGCCAGCCGCTGGCTAACGGAGCAGACAGAATATCTGACGGGTCAGCTACGCGCGCGCCTGCAGCGCCTGATGTCTATGCGCCGGGAGAGCAACGAACGGATGGCCGACTTCGCGGTGGCGGACGTGTCGCTGTTCTGGCTGCTGAATGCGCTCAACAGCGCGGAGCCGGTGCTCAGCCACTTTGTGCGCTATCCGCAGGTGCACCCGGAGCGGCTTTATCAGGCGCTGGCCGGTCTTGCAGGCAGCCTGCTGACGTTTTCTCTTGATCACACCACCGCCGATATTCCGGCCTATCGTCATGAGCAGCTAACGGCGGTCTTCCCGCCGTTGTTTGACCTACTGGGTGTGCTGCTGGAAGCCAGCCTGCCATCCCGGGTCGTGGCGATTGACATGGTCCGCGATGAGCGGCGCAAGCGCTGGCACGCCCGTCTCCACGATCCGAGACTGCGTGAAGAGGCGGATTTTTATCTCTCGGTACGCTCGCCGCTGCCGGTAGCGCAACTGCTGGAGCAGTTTCCGCTTCAGTGCAAAGCGGGTAGCCCGGATGAAGTCGACAGGGTGGTCAACGGTTCGCAGCCCGGCATTCCTTTGCGCGCGATGAGCCACGTCCCTGCGGCTATCCCGCTGCGCCTGGAAAACCAGTATTTCACCCTTGATATGACCCATCCGGCGGCGCGGGCGATGCTGCTGGAAGGCAGTTGTGTCTTTTACGTCCCCGGTCTGCTGGGCGATCCGGAACTTGAACTGTTTGCGGTGCTGCGCTCATGAAACAGGACATAAATATCGACGCCCTGATGGCGGACGCGTGGCTGACGGTGACGGAACTGCGGTTCGGCGCAAGACTGGCCGACGGGGAGGGCGACCGCCTGTGGCGACATTGTGTAGATCATATTGAACAGGTGATGGCGAAGCTTGAGGCTGCGGACGTCAGCGAGGCGAGCCGTCGGCATATTCTCTACGCCTGGTGTGCGCTGCTGGATGAGACCGCCAAAGGACGCGAAGGCGAGGATGATGCCTGCATCGTCTGGTATGACCGTCCGCTGCAGGCGAAATACTTTGGTGCTCTGGACGCCGGAGACGCGTTGTATGAACGGATGCGTCAGGTTCTGCGCGAGCCCGCGCCGGATATGGCGGTGCTGACCTGTTTCCACCGGGTGCTGATGCTTGGCTTTAAAGGGTGTTATGCCCTGAATGAGCCGGCACGTGACCAGCTTGTTCGGGTACTGACCGAGCGCGTGCCGCCGTTTGAAACGGACCAGAGCCGTCCCGTACTGGCGGGTATCTCCGGGCGCAGCGGCCTGGCGGACGGGTTACGTCGCTGGCCGGTTTGCATCGGGCTGTCGCTGGTAGCGATCGCCGCGCTGTGGTGGGGTCTGAACCACTGGCTTGATTCCCTGATTGCAACCCTGCTGCCGGGGGCCGGGAAATGAACGTGCGCTATTTGCGCCTGTTATGGCTCTGGGGCGGGATCCTGGCGCTGCTGCTCTGCCTGCTGTTTCTGCCGCTGGCCTCCGGCGGGCGAATTCTGGCCGTTGCGCTGATACTGGCCGCCGTTATCGCCGGGCTGATTTTCGCCGGGCGCAGGCGGGAAGATCCGCTGGTGGATAACGCCTGGCTGGATGAGATACCGGACGCGCCGTATCGCCTGCCGGTGGTGCTGGTCTGCGGCGATATCGCCGGGTGGCCGGAGAGCGGGCCAGTTTACCGCACGGCACAGGGCTGCTGGTTAAACGTCCCGACGGCTGAACTGCAGCAGACGGTACGTATTCTTCTGTGGAAACGCCCGGACCTCGTATCGCAGCTGGCGGTGATGGTCAGCGTCTGTCCGCAGCTGCATCGTGATGAGGCGGCGCTGGCGGCCGGGCTTCATGAGCTGCGCTGGCAGCTGAGCCAGGTGCGGAGCGATTGCCGCCGGGCGGTGCCTTTACTGTTGAACAGTAAAGTGGCGGGGGCGTCTGTTCCACAACCGCTGTGGCAGACAGCGCAGGCCGGGGAGGCCATGCAGGTATGGCTGGCGGACGATGTGCCGTGCAGCACCGGGACATGGCTGGCGCAAAAGGACGGGACGGACCGCCTGGCTGCGCAGGTGAGGATGAATACGCTGGTTCGCCTGACTGAACAAACAATGATGGCCGCGCTGACGGCGGCGTCGGACGATATGCCTCCGGCGGACCCGGCGATGGTGGTATATCACATGACGCCTTCGGGGGCGCCGGTTCTGGCTGATAGCCTGTGGCAGCGCTGGTTGTCTCAACATACTGCCCTGAATTCGCTGCCCGGCTGGCAGCCCAACCCCTCATCAGCGGATGTCACGCTGCCGAATTTTATTCTGCCGCTGTTGCCACTGGGCGCCGGCGTGACGCCGCTCAGCAGAACTTTACGGCGGGCATTCTGCCTGTTCACCCTTGCCGCCATTATCGCACTGTGCGCCAGCGCGTGGAACAACCGCCAGCTGCTGCAGCGGGTGGGGTTCGATATTCAGCATTACGCGCAGATTGCGATGGATGACTACGCCCCGAAAGCCCGCGCCGTGCAGATCCTGCGCGGGGATGCGCTGCAGCTGGATCGGTGGGCGCGCCACGGTGAACCGCTGGAAATGGGGCTCGGCCTGTATCACGGGGAGCATTTGCGCATGCCGGTGCTGGACGCCATTCGTTCCTATGTCCCGCCGCCTCCGCCACTGAAGCCTGCCGAGAAAACCGCGCCGAAAATCATCCGCCTCGACAGCATGTCGCTGTTCGACACCGGCAGGTGGGCGCTGAAGCCCGGCTCGACAAAGCTGCTGGTGAACTCGCTGGTGGGCATCAAAGCGAAGCCCGGCTGGCTGATTGTGGTGGCGGGCCATACCGACAGCACCGGCGACGATAAATCCAACCAGATACTTTCGCTTAAGCGTGCCGAATCGGTGCGCGACTGGATGCGCGACACCGGCGACGTGCCGGAGAGCTGTTTTGCGGTGCAGGGCTACGGCGAGAGCCGACCCGTTGCCCCCAACGACACGGCCGAAGGCCGGGCGCTGAACCGCCGTGTCGAAATCAGTCTGGTGCCGCAGGCGAATGCCTGCCAGCCACCGGGCATGACCCCCGCGCCATCGCAGGATGATGGCGCTTTTTAAAATGATACACACAGTCATTCGGGCTGCCTCGCAGCGGCAACTGAATGCGTCCCCGGAAGCATAGTTCACTATGTGACCGGGGCAAATGAAGGCAGCCAACAAAGAGGCCGCCTGAAGGACGACGTGTATAAATGGAGAAGTAATATGGCAATACCAGTCTATCTGTGGCTGAAGGACGACGGCGGCGCGGACATCAAAGGTTCCGTGGACGTGAAGGACCGCGAGGGCAGCATCGAGGTGGTGGCGCAGGAGCATAACCTGTACATCCCGACCGACAACAACACCGGGAAGCTGACCGGCACGCGTATCCACACGCCGTTCCTGTTCACCAAGGAAATCGACGCCTCCAGCCCGTACCTGTACAAGGCGGTGACCACCGGCCAGACGCTGAAGTCGGCGGAGTTCCGCTGGTACAAAATCAACGACGCCGGTCAGGAAGTGGAGTACTTCAACACGAAGCTTGAGAACGTGAAGGTGGTGAAGGTCAACCCGCTGATGCACGACGTCAAGGACCCGTCCTACGAGAAGCATAACCACCTCGAGCAGATTGAGCTGCGTTACGAAAAAATCACCTGGACCTACAAGGACGGCAACATCATTCATTCCGACAGCTGGAACGAACGCGCCACCGCCTGATGACTCGCCATATTTCACGCTGTAGCGCCGTTGGCTGCATTCGCTTGTCGTCTTGCTACAGCGCGAACTATTTAGAGTCATCCCCTGATGGGCAGTTTCCGCTGCCCGTTTTTGCTGAGCGCCTGAACTGACGGGCGCTCAGCAAAAAAACAATCTGCCTGCCTGACCTGATGCGCTTTGGGTTCCTGAATAACAGGGAACAGCGACGGGCGGTAGCGTGTCCGGAACTGATAAAGAGAAAAGCTCATGGAAAATCCCGCCATTTTGTTACGCCGTCTTAACCCTTACTGCGCCCGTGCGATGGAAGGCGCTGCCACCCTGTGCCAGACCCGGGCGCACGCGGAAATCCTGCCCGAGCACTGGCTGCTGAAACTGCTGGAGCAGGGCGAGGGCGACCTGACGGTACTGGCGCGGCGCTACGAATGGGATATGGACGCGATATGGCAGGATTTGCTGACCTTTATGGATAAGCTCCCCCGTTCGGTGCGCGGCCGCCCGCAGCTTTCAGACGCTATTCAGACTCTGATGCAGGAGGCATGGCTAAGCGCTTCGCTGGCCGGGGAGGAGCATATCCGTAGTATCCACCTGCTGATGGCGCTGGTGGATAAACAGAGTCTGGTGCGCTGCGACGGCCTGTGGCCGCTGCTGACCCTGGCGCAGAGCCAGCTGGCGCGCCTGCGTCCGCTGCTGGACGCGCAGTCCGAAGAGCGCCCGGAGGTGCAGCAGGAAGCAGAGCTGGCGCAGGGCGACGAGGTGGCGTTTGTCGGCCGTCCGGTTAATGCGGGCGTAAAAGAAGGGGATCTGAATCCGGCTCTGCAGAATGCGCTGGATAAGTTCACCCTCGACGTGACCGCCCGCGCCCGGGACGGCAAAATCGACCCGGTGTTCGGCCGTGATAATGAAATCCGCCAGATGGTGGACATTCTTTCCCGACGCCGCAAGAACAACCCGATACTGGTGGGCGAGCCGGGTGTCGGCAAGACCGCGCTGGTGGAAGGTCTGGCGATCAGAATCGCCGAGGGCAACGTCCCGGATGCGCTGAAACCGGTAAGCGTGCGCACCCTTGACCTCGGCCTGCTGCAGGCCGGAGCGGGGGTGAAGGGAGAATTCGAGCAGCGGCTGAAAAACATTATCGACGCGGTGCAGCAGTCGCCGCTGCCTGTGCTTCTGTTTATTGATGAGGCCCACACCCTTATCGGCGCGGGTAACCAGGCGGGCGGCGCCGATGCGGCTAACCTGCTGAAACCGGCCCTTGCCCGGGGCGAACTCAGAACTATCGCCGCCACAACCTGGAGCGAGTACAAACAGTATTTTGAGCGTGATGCGGCGCTGGAGCGGCGCTTCCAGATGATCAAAGTCGATGAGCCGGACGACGACACCGCCTGCCTGATGCTCAGGGGCCTGAAGTCCCGCTACGCGGAGCATCACGGGGTGCACATCACCGATGAGGCGGTGCGCGCCGCCGTCACCCTCTCCAGACGCTATCTGACCGGACGCCAGCTGCCGGACAAGGCGGTGGATTTACTCGACACCGCCTCCGCCCGCATCCGCATGAGCCTGGATACGGTGCCGGCGCCGCTGACCCGCCTGAAGGCGCA
The DNA here is from genome assembly GCF_040064575.1 of Klebsiella sp. CN_Kp106. Lineage (NCBI taxonomy): Bacteria > Pseudomonadati > Pseudomonadota > Gammaproteobacteria > Enterobacterales > Enterobacteriaceae > Klebsiella > Klebsiella sp. CN_Kp106. The sequence goes on from NZ_JBEAIG010000022.1 coordinate 6,046, forward strand.
GCTCACCGCCCTGGCGATGGAAAAGCAGGCGCTGCTGGAAGATATCGCGGCGGGTAACCACACCCACGGCGAACGCCTGGCGGCCATCGAACAGGACGAAGTCCGTATTATCCTGCAGCTCGATGAGCTGGAAACGCAGTACGGCCAGGAGCTGAAGCTCACGGAAAACCTGCTCGCCTGCCGCGCCGATATCTCCCGCCAGGCGGAAATCGCGGACCTGCAAAACCAGCTTAGTGCCGTGCAGCAGGGGAACCCGCTGCTGGGGCTGGACGTGGACGCGCGCACCGTTGCCACGGTCATCGCCGACTGGACCGGCGTGCCGCTCTCGTCTCTGATGAAGGATGAGCAGACGGAGCTGCTGAGCCTGGAACAGCAGCTCGGTAGACGCGTGGTGGGCCAGGACGCTGCGCTGAACGCCATCGCGCAGCGTCTCCGTGCCAGCAAAACCGGGCTGACGTCGGAGAACGGCCCGCAGGGCGTGTTCCTGCTGACCGGGCCGAGCGGCACCGGCAAGACTGAAACCGCGCTTGCCCTTGCTGACGCGCTGTTTGGCGGTGAGAAATCCTTAATCACTATCAACCTCTCCGAATACCAGGAGCCGCATACCGTCTCCCAGTTGAAAGGCTCTCCTCCGGGGTACGTCGGCTACGGCCAGGGCGGGATCCTCACTGAAGCGGTCAGAAAGCGTCCGTACAGCGTGGTGCTGCTGGACGAAGTGGAGAAGGCCCATCGGGACGTGATGAACCTGTTCTACCAGGTGTTTGACCGGGGTTTTATGCGCGACGGCGAGGGGCGGGAGATCGACTTTCGCAACACGGTTATTCTGATGACCTCCAACCTCGGCAGCGACCACATCATGCAGATGCTGGACGAACGGCCGGAGGCCACGGAATCTGACCTGCATGAACTGCTGCGTCCGCTGCTGCGCGACCACTTCCAGCCCGCGCTGCTGGCGCGCTTCCAGACGGTGATCTACCGCCCGCTCACGCGGGACGCGATGCGCACGATTGTCGGTATGAAGCTCAGCCAGGTGAGCAAACGCCTCAGTCGCCACTACGGCATGACCACTACCATCAGCGACAGCCTGTACGACGCTCTGACGGATGCCTGCCTGCTGCCGGATACCGGGGCGCGCAACGTGGACAGCCTGCTCAATCAGCAGATACTGCCGGCGCTGAGCCTGCAGCTGTTAAGCCATCAGGCGGCGGGGCAGAAGGCGCAGCACCTGATGCTGGGTCGTGATGAAGAGGGGGGGATTGTGATGGAGTTTGGCGCAGGGGCGGGCGTATGAGCGAGATAAAATCCCTGCTGTTCAGCCACAGCCACCATCTGTTAACGGTGCGCGGCTGCAGCGCCCTTCTGGACGTGCTGAGCTTTGAAGGTGAGGAGGCCCTGAGCGAACCGTTCAGATACGTGATTGAGTTCACCAGCGCCGACAAAACCATCACGCCGCAGCAGATGCTGATGCAGGACGCGACCTTCACCCTGCAGGCGCCGGCGGACCAGGGTTTCGGGATTAACATTCAGCAGCCGGTGCGCACGATTCAGGGCGTGGTGACGGCGTTTGAGCGCCTTTCCGCATCCCGCGACGAAACGCACTATTCCCTGACCCTGCAGCCCCGTCTGGCGCTGCTCTCCCGGAGCCACCAGAACCGGATTTACCAGGATATGTCGGTGCCGGATATCGTGGAGCATATCCTGCGTACCCGCCACGCCATGCGCGGGGAGGACTTTGTTTTCACCCTGGCACAGGCGTATCCGCGTCGCGAGCAGGTGATGCAGTACGGCGAGGACGACCTGCGCTTTATCACCCGCCTGCTGGGCGAGGTCGGTATCTGGTTCCGCTTCACCGCCGACACCCGGCTGAACATTGACGTGGTGGAGTTTTACGATGACCAGCGGCACTACGAGCAGGGGCTGGTTCTGCCGTCGGTGCCGCCCTCCGGCCAGCACGACAGCGGTACCGAGTCGGTGTGGGCGCTGAAAAGCCAGCATAACGTGGTGCAGCAGTCGGTGTTCACCCGGGACTACAACTACCGCAACGCGCCGGAGGAGATGAGCCAGAGCGCGGACGTGACGTCCGGCGACGTCACCACCTACGGTGAGGCGTATCACTGGGCGGATAACTACCAGGCGCCGGGCAGTGACGGCCAGCGCAACCCGGAGCCGGAGAGCGGGGCGTTTTATGCCCGTCTGCGCCACGAGCGCTACCTGAACGACCAGACCCGGCTGAGCGGCAGAACCAGCAGCGCGGCGCTGGCGCCGGGCCGGGAGCTGAAGGTCACCGGAGGCGCTGAGGTGACGGAGGTTTTCCGCCAGGGCGTGGTGATTACCGGCATCCACAGCCGCGCCCGTCGCGACCGCAGCTATGAGGTGGCGTTTACGGCCATCCCGTTCTCGGAAAATTACGGCTTCCGTCCGCAACCGGGCGACAGGCCGGTCATGGCCGGCACGCTGCCGGCGCGGGTGACCAGCACGAAAACCAACGATATCTACGGCCATATCGACCGCGACGGCCGTTATAAGGTCAACCTGCTGTTCGACCGCGACCACTGGTCGCCGGGGGAAGAGAGTCTGTGGGTACGTCAGGCGCGCCCCTATGCCGGGGACACATACGGCCTGCACCTGCCGCTGCTGGCGGGGACGGAAGTGGCCATCGCTTTTGAGCAGGGAGACCCGGACCGTCCGTATATTGCCGGTGTCCTGCACGACTCAACGCACCCGGACCCTGTCACCATCCGGAACTATAAGCGCAACGTCCTGCGGACCCCGGCGAACAACAAAATCCGCCTCGACGACGCGCGTGGCAAAGAGCACATCAAGGTCAGCACGGAGTACGGCGGCAAGAGTCAGCTGAACCTGGGGCATCTGGTGGACAGCGAAAAACAGCCTCGCGGGGAGGGGTTTGAGCTGCGGACGGACAGCTACGGAGCGATACGGGCCGGAAAGGGGATCATGCTCACCACCGAATCGCAGCCGCGTGTGCAGGGCAAACAGCTGGATATGACTGCGGCGATCGTGGAACTGGAAAAGGCGTTGTCGCTGGCGAAAACATTACAGCAATGTGCCGCCACTGCCGGAATCAGTGTGGTGGACACAGGGCAACAGCAACGACTCAGCCAGACACTGAAACAACTAAAAGGGGCGGGGCTTCTGACGTATGCCGGTGAGGGGCAGGCACATATCACACCTGCAAGCCTGCAACTTTCCACAGGCGAGGATTTAGTTGCAACGGCGGGTAACGATGCCAGCATCAACGTGGTAAAAAAATTCTCACTGGCTGTTGGTGAAAAGCTGGCCCTGTTTGCCCGAAAACTTGGCATCCAGATGATTGCCGGTGCCGGAGATATCACAGTTCAGGCACAGCGCGGTGCCATGCATATGCTTTCACAGCAGGATTTCACATTGACCAGCACCGACAGCAAGCTGAATATCAGCGCAAAACAGGGAATACAACTGGCCTGCGGAGGCGGTGGCATCCGCATTAATGCGGATGGATCGGTTGAAATATTCTCACCCACAGGCGTTGATATTAAAGCGCCAAACTTTGCCTATAAAGGCCCTGAAAGTGTGCAGATACAGATGCCAAATTTTGATAAAGGGGCGTTTAAACACCGTTATCGGCTTCATGCTTCCGATGATCCAGAACAAATTCTGACCAGACAAAAATTCCGCGTCAAAAGCTCTGCGGGCGACATCGTCGAAGGTGAGACAGACGGCGAAGGATGTTCGCCCCTGCTTGATGCGACCGATCTTGATACCTGGACACTGGAGTTACTCTCATGACTGATAAAAAAACCAGCCCGTATGCGCCGCGCATAGCTTCCAGAAACAATGTGTCGGTGCCAGAAGGACTTGGGAAAGCGGCGCAGACCTGCAATGTGGCGGTTCCCCGTCCCATGCCCTGTATCGTCATTCTGGTGCATGGCGTGAATGATGTGGGCGAAGCGTACCAGAACCAGGAAACGGGTATTATTGCGGGTCTGAGTAAGCGCCTTAACCGTACTGACCTCTACGCGCATGAATGGAAAGATTTCATGATGATGCATAACGAAGAGGCGCAGAAAAAAATCGCCGCGCCGGGTCGTTCGCCGGTTATTCCTTTTTACTGGGGCTACAAGCCGGTGACGTATGACGACTGGGTTGCGGACCAGCAGAATTACCGGAAAGAAGTGGACGCCCAGAAGCTGGGGGACAAAGCCCATATTCCCTATGATGCTTATCAACAAAATGATAAAGAGAAAATGAAGGCTGTCGGCAACGATGGCGATAATAAGGTGAAGTTTCAGAACGACAACTGGAACAATGCGCTGGATATGAATTTTGCCAAAGGTGGCGGAACCTTTGCTAATGCCACCACCAGCATCCCCGATATGCTGGGGCCGGGGGCAGGAGGGGCGGCTGTTGCCGCCGCAGGGTTTAGCACACTGTATCTGAACGGCGGTGACTATACGCACCCGATTTTTCCCAATCCGCACCGTATTTATCAGTTTTTTGCCGCCCAGCGGCTGGCGGATTTGATTATTCAAATCCGGGATGAGCCTGTCACCGAGAACGACGTGATTAACGTAGTGGCCCACAGCCAGGGCACCATCATCACCATGCTGGCGAATATGCTGGTCAAACAGGCGGGATACAGTCCGGCCAATTGTGTGATTCTGAACAACTCGCCGTATTCGCTGGAAAGCCGGCTGATGGAAAATGCCCAGTCGGGCCACCACCAGACCAGCGCGGCGCGGCAGCAGACGTTCAAAAACTTCTGCGCCGTGATGGCGGAACAGTACAAAGGCGGCGAACTCTCCGGTGATGACATTGAGGCGCTGGAGGGGAGTTGCACGCTGCGCAGGCCGGAAGAGAATCCACTGCGTAAAGACAATAAGTATCGCCGTAACAACAACGGCAAGGTGTATAACTATTTTTGCCCGAACGACGGAACGGTTTCGCTGAAAAATGTTCAGGGTTTTGGCTGGCGGGGTATTCCCGGTGAGCTGGCCAGTGCTATTCCTAACCTGCGTCAGCGCGTATTCTGTCAACATGTCTGGGTGGGGAAGGCTCCAGATGAAAAACCATTTGAAATGCCACCATCATATAAGGGCGACTTTAAATACAGCGTTGCCACGAATGCCAGTTATACCGCGAGTGATGTGATTATTAATGGCGAGGAGCTACCGGAAACCTTCATGTTCAGATTGCAGGGGCAGGACAATCACCCGGATAACGACGAGAAAACCTGTGATGCACCGTATAAGGCGAATATTGACCCTGACAGCCCGGATGCGTATATCTCCTACTCGGCGAAAGCCTATGCCATCAGCCGCACGGCAAGTGCCACATATCCGCTGGACGATTATCAGCGCCGTTCATGGTTTCCGGGCCATGTACTGACGGAAAGTGAATTGCAGACAGAGAGTAACAAGCGGAATGTAACAGTGATTCACGGCATGGTAAGCGGGTCAAAAGATTTCCCGGCCCTCACGCTGACGTGGCTGAAATCCCGTGATGAACTTGAAAAGGAGTGGCAGAAATCAGACCCGGTGAGTTACAGCCAGCACTCCTCTGTCGTGATGAGTGAGTTTGCGCCTTCTCATGCGATGGCGTTTGACCTGGCGATAGGGCAGTGCAAGGCGTTTAATTACAAAGCGGGAGAATTCTGGGAAGCCCTGCTGCACCGCGCTGACTGGCGGGATGTGCATAATGGAAATGTTGATGCAAAAGAATATTACCGGACAGGGAGACTACCGCTGGAAGGAACAAAAAACTATATGAACAAGCCCGATGAGGTTATTCCATCGTTAAAAGAGTGTGGTGTGGTGAATCAGTTTATGAATGCCACAAAGGTTATTCCGTCCCGCGACCTGGCAACCGGAAATAAGGAAGTGCCGAATACACAATGGGACAGGCCAGACACGCTAACCGACCGCCAAATGAAAGGTTAACGATATGAAAAAGTTAACAACAGGCATTGTTTTAGCCGGAACATTGACTGCCACCGGATGCCTGGCAACCAAAGAAGCTCCGACCCAAGTGGTTTATCGCTTTGACGACCACCGTTATCTGGAACTGAAAGGCTGGAACTGTGAGGGTGAACTCTGGTACACGGATACGCAGAGAGGCATTCATTCACAGCCATATTTTCAGTTTTACCGGATATTTACCAAAAAATTCATTCATCCCTCCGAGCGTTATATCGCGATAACCAGCTGGGAATCTGGTGGTTTTATTGTATCAAAGGACTATGGGAAAAGCTGGCAATCAGTAGGATTTTCGCCGGGAGAGAATGAACCTAATGGAGATAATCGCGCTCCACGAGAGGATGTTATTTCTTTCACAGTCGTGAATGACCAGGGATTTTTGCAGACGAAGCACCGGTTGTATATGTCATCAAAACCGTTTGATGATCCGCGTCTTGCTGTTGGTGGACCCGGTATTACTTACACAGCATCAGATGGTGCTGTTCATCACATAGATCCCAAATTTCCCGGCAGGGCCTGGGGTATGGTGTACATGACTAAGCAAGGGTTGCAAGAAAGCACAGATCAATTTAAATCTAACTGGCAGGATCTTCCCGACAAAGTACCGGAAGTGAAAAATTACCAGGGCTGGGATCATATGCGGTGTGATATGGACGCCGGGAAATAACGTAGTGGCCCCCAGTCAGGGCACCATCAGGGGTATCTGGCGAAAGACTATAAAGAAATACCGAATACGCAATGGGACAGGCCGGACACGCTGACAGACCGTGAGCTGGGTATAACGAAAGGGAACTGATATGAATTTCACTCAGATGGCAGGCAGCGTGTTAGCGGCAATGCTGGTGGTCAGCGGATGTGGTGCCAAAGAACCGCCGACGCAGGTGGTTTACCGATTTGACGACCACCGTTATCTGGAACTGAAAGGCTGGAACTGTGAGGGAGAACTCTGGTACACGGATACGCAGAGAGGTATTCATTCACAGCTATATTTCCAGTTTTTTCGGATATTCACCAAAAAATTTGTGCACCCTTCGGAACGCTATCTTGTTATCCCAAATTGGGACCCAGGGGCTTTCAGAGTATCTAAGGATTACGGAAAAACCTGGACCACGGCGACATATTCTCCCGGAGAAAACGAACCGAATGGTGACTCATCACCGCCGAGAGACGACATTCTTTCCTTCACAGTCGTAAATGACCAGGGATTTTTGCAGACGAAGCACCGGTTGTATATGTCGTCAAAGCCGTTTGACGATCCGCGCATTCTTCCCGGTGGTCCGGGGATTACCTACACTCTTGATGACGGAACGGTACATAGAATTGATCCGCAATATCCAGGCTGGGCCTGGGGAGTGGTGTATTTCACCAAAGAAGGATTAGATGGCAAGGTTGTGCGTCATGAAGCTAACTATCAGGATCTTCCCGACGAAGTACCGGAAGTGAAAAATTACCAGGGCTGGGATCATATGCGGTGCGATATGGACGCCGGTAAATAACGTAGTGGCCCCCAGTCAGGGCTGGCAGGAAGAGAACCTGCTGGCGAGAGAGTATTACCGGACGGGGAAACTTCCGCTGGAAACAACAAAAAACTAGATGAATAAACCTGATGAAGTTGTTCCTTCGTTAAAAGAGTGTGGGGTGGTGAATAAATATATGAACGCCACAACGATAATTCCTTCTCAGGGGTATCTGGCGAAAGACTATAAAGAAATACCAAATACGCAATGGGACAGGCCGGACACGCTGACGGACCGTGAGCTGGGTATAACGAAAGGGAACTGATATGAATTTCACTCAGATGACAGGCAGTGTGTTAGCGGCAATGCTGGTGGTCAGCGGATGCGGTGCCAAAGAACCACCTATGCAGGTGGTTTACCGCTTTGACGACCATCGTTATCTGGAACTCAAAGGCTGGAACTGTGAGGGAGAACTCTGGTACACGGATACGCAAAGAGGTATTCATTCACAGCTATATTTCCAGTTTTTTCGGATATTCACCAAAAAATTTGTGCACCCTTCGGAACGCTATCTTGTTATCCCAAATTGGGACCCAGGGGCTTTCAGAGTATCTAAAGATTACGGAAAAACCTGGACCACGGCGACATATTCTCCCGGAGAAAACGAACCGAATGGTGACTCATCACCGCCGAGAGACGACATTCTTTCCTTCACAGTCGTAAATGACCAGGGATTTTTGCAGACGAAGCACCGGTTGTATATGTCGTCAAAGCCGTTTGATGATCCGCGCATTCTTCCCGGTGGTCCGGGGATTACCTACACTCTTGATGACGGAACGGTACAGAGAATTGAACCACAATATCCGGGAAAGGCCTGGGGGCTGGATTATATTACCAAACAAGCGCTTGTAAATGACACGGCCAAATATAAAACCAATTATCAGGATCTTCCCGACGAAGTACCGGAAGTGAAAAATTACCAGGGCTGGGATCATATGCGGTGCGATATGGATGTGGGGAAATAAGGAACCGATATATAATGAGAGGTGTTATTCGTCTTAACGATCCGCTGGTGTGTGGCGGTCATGTATCTACCGCTTCCGGTGTCGAGTTTATGGGTATTAAGGTTGCATTAAAAGGCGATCTGGTTATCTGCCCCGAACATAAAGGGACATTTATCATTGCTGAATGCCATCCATCCTGGACAATGCTTGGGCGTGGTGTGGTGGTTGACGGTTGTAAGGCTGAGTGCGGTTGTACAATAAAAACAACGTTACCAAATGCGGGGGGCGTCTGATGCAATGGTGGTTGTATGAAAAACAGAAAGAGGCGGAAAACCCTGGTATTTCATTATGGCTCCTCATTTTCACTTATGTAGTCGTCATTACATTTTGTTTATTCATTCGTGCAACAACATGGCCGAATAATAAGCATATTGACGCTCTTTTTTTTCTTCCGGCGTTGGCGCTCCCTTTTTTAATTATTACTGCACTGATGTGCTTTGTTAATATTTTTAAAAGCGCACTTGTTCATTATGCTGAAATGCGTAAGTTTATCGCGTTATCACAGGAATACCATTTAAAACAATATGCCCGGAAAAATATAATTATTGCCGGATGGTCTGTGATCACTCCGCTGGAACAACCTGCATTGAATCTGTTGAAGCTGGAAGGTGAATTCCCGCTGGCCCCGAAAAATCCGTTAAAAATCAGGCAGGAACAGGGGTTTGATTATACTCGTATCGAACAGATATTTGGTGAATTAATTGGGCCATTGGCAACCAAACTAAAAAATCATAACTATCGTGGTTTTAAGACGACGTTATGGGTACGGGGAGGGGATGAGTATTGTTGTGATGAATTACAGCGAATGTTAGGGCGATTTGACATTAATCACAACAGTGACTGCCAGATAGAATATCTGTCAGAATGTCCTGATTATTCCCTTATAAATACATGGATTAAACAGTCGGAGACCTCCCGGGTAAATCGCCTGATATTTATCATCGATATATATGGTGATGATAGCGATTCAAAAAGTATGGAAAGTGCGTGTGCACTTTTACTCACAAACCGTTATGTCAAAATCGAAAGTGAAAAACCAGTTTACCTCTATCAGCCGATGGCAGGTGTGAATGATGTTGAGGCCAAAGTACCTGTGTATCTGCAAACAGAACCGGTAGCCTCACCAAAAACGCTCTGGTACACAGGGTTGTCCCGGGCTGAGAAATATCCGCTGTTGAAAGCGCTTGATGAGCAGAAACAGGCTCCTGAACGACTGGATATTGAGGCATCACTGGGTGAAAGAAGCGCCGGATACCGGTGGCTTGCACTCGCACTGGCTGCTGACGCGGTAAAATATGCGCAGGGTGGGCAACTTGTTGCTGTGTCAGAAAATAATCAGTTTAGCATCGCGGCATTGTCGTCCAGACAACCTCCTGAACTAGATGATTTTAAAGGATTTGAACACACCCAACCTTGGCTTTTTGGAGGAATGTCCGGAATCCTTCTGATGCTTTCTTTTTGGGTGTACCAGTTTAGTTTTTTTGATTCGAAGAACCCATTTTCCTTATGGGGATTTATTGCCGGTAGTTTTACCCCACTCATTGTGGGGGGCGTTATTGGCATATTGGCAACCTGGTATAGCAGTAAAAATGCCTGTGCAGATATGGGCTGGTAATTATGAGCGGCATTCAGGATATCCTGCATACCCGCCACGCTATGCGCTGAGAGGACTTTGACCCTGCACAGGCGTATCCGCGTCGCGAGCAGCTGATGCAGTACGGCGAGGAGGACCTGCGCTTTATCACTCGCCTGCTGGCTGAGGTCAGTATCTGGTTCCGCTTCGCCGCCGACACCTGGCTGAACATTGACGTGGTGAAGTTTTGCGATGACCAGCGGTACGGCGCTGGCACCGGGCCAGGATCATCACTTGGAGTACGTATGGAAATTGTTGGCCTTACGCTGGGGTGAGTAATGGCAGCCGTGCTTCTGGTTGCAGCATTTTATATTTCCTGGAAACAGACCAATGAGCTGCAGCAATGGCTGGAAAAAACGATGTGGGGAGTAACGCCGGAGGGGCTTCCTCCTGAACCACATCAGACGCTTCAGATTGAAATGCAGAGTCTGAAAGACATTATGCAGGCAGGATAATAAATGGATTACGAAGGATTAATGATCAAATACAAGTACCGGGCCTCACCTGTACTGACAGAGGATGAACTCGCTAATCAATTACATCAGAATGAAAAATTAGACCTGGGTGACAATAAAGTCATGGATGATGCGGCGGTGATTCATCTCAGTTCAGGTTATATGGAGGTGGTTGATAAGTGGTATGCGATAAAAGGATTTTTAACCGTTCCATCCCTGGCTCTGTTTCTTCTTTTTACTTGGGGTGTATATGATTTTACGTCAACAATGGTATATGAGTACTTATCCGGGCGTCAGAGAGATCTTTTTTTCTGGGGATTTGGCACTGGTGCAGTAATCATTTCTTTTCTTCTGGCATGGTTCTGTTCATTTATGATGAGGGTTGAATGTTTCCGCTGGACGCATTATCCCGTCAGATTTGACAGGAAAAACAGACTGGTGCATGTATTCAGCGTGGACGGGGAGGTTTACAGCGCCCCCTGGGACGACATTTTCTTTACGACTGGATGTTATACAAAAACAAGATTTAAGCGGAAGAATTACGATATTCGCGGACATGTGCTGGCGGAAGATCGCAAAACGGTGCTGAAAACGTTCACGCTGTCGGTTTCCGCTCCGCGGCGTGAAGACCTGTACCGCAACTGGGAATTTGTGCGCCGTTATATGGAGGAAGGGCCGGAAGCGGTCGCCGGCGTACTGAAACTGATGCCTCCGGTGGAGGGACGCCGGGAAGGGATATTTTTTGGCTACTGGTATCTGATGTTCAGCGCCACCTACGGGGCGCCGTTTTTTGTGGTGCCCTTTCTGATGGCGCTGTATCTGACGGCCTGGCCGTTCCGGGTCTTTGCGATGTACACCTGCCGGATCCCGCGCTGGAGTGAGGAAGTCGAGGCCAGTTGCGTGATTGCGTCGGACGATCCCTGGGATATCAGTGCCGCGCAGAATCCCCGTTCGCTCTGGCGCTGGATGCTGGGAATGGACAAGGCGCGCAGCATGGTGGATAAAAAACGCGCCATGATGGAGGTGAAGAAATGAAGGGCATCGTTCGTATTGGCGATAAAACAACGCATGGTGGTCAGGTGCTGTCCGGTTCCGGGACCTTGAAATTTCAGGGGGTGGGTGTGGCGCGTTTAGGCGATGCGGTAAGTTGTCCCATAGAAGGGCATAGTCCATCATATATAGCGGAAGGCCACCCTACTATGAAAGATAATGGCGTACCCGTTGCATTTCATAATTATAAATGTACTTGCGGTTGCACATTAATTACCTCACTAAGCTGCGCTACAACGAGTAAATAATGCCTGTTGATCTCTCTGTGATTCCTCCCGCAACTAAGCGGAAATTACCTCCGTCCGTAAAACGATGGTCGGTTGTGCTGCTTGTCTTCATTGTTTGTGGTGGGCTTTTTACCTCATTGTTGTGGCCCTCACATAGCATAGTACGAGGGGGATTATTCTGGAACTGTTTTATCAGCTTACCATTTATAATATGGTTGTTTATATTTGGTGTTCGCTGGCTATGTTATTTGACATCCGTATGGTTCTCTGATGGCTGGAATCATGAACGGGAAAAAGATATTGGGAATGAAATTCAGCGTGGGCAGCGTTATCTGACGCTGGAAGCTGTATGTACGCATTTACAACACGTTGTAACGTCTGGTGTCATGACGGACCAATTTATAATACCTGGGGGAGTTGAGTTACCCACAGTGGTGGATGAAGTCACGCAAATAGTGAGCTATCAAACCCGTTTTGGCGATGCCAGGTTACCTCTATCAATCAGAATAGTCAGGGAGCTAACCTTACTTCTTGAGGACATAACGTTACAGACAGCGTTAATGAAATGTAAGGCTTCAAAGCGGTTGACTGTGGTTTTACAGCTCGATAGTGATATTGCATTGGCGTCAGATACTATTTCAGATATTCAGGAGGAAATTAAATTACTTGTGCCTGAGCATGCGCAAGTTTTGTTTTCCTCTCAATTTGGATTGACCGATATTGATAATTGGCTGGATAAACCTCGAACTATAGAAACTCTATTGATTTTGTCAATGAAATTAAAAACAAAATTACGTAATGGAGAAGGGGAAGCTGCAGTGGCATTGCTTTTAAACGCCACACAAGACGATTCACAACTGAAAGAGTATATAGCTCATATTCACAGGCCGGAAAAAACAACTCATGCAGGACTAAATGCATCAGTGATGCAGTCATTGTTATGGGGAAAGAGCAATCTCGAAAATATCGAATATCTCTGGTTAGCAGGAATGGGGGCGAAAAATAAAGAGAAAACACAGGTTGCTAATAATCTCGGTTTGCCATTGAATGATACAAAGGCGAAGTTGATCGATATTGACATTAAGAGTGGTTTTACGGGGAGTGTATCGCCGTGGCTTGCTATTGCTTTGGCTTCTGGTAATCACAGATATTCCTCACCACAGCTGATTGTCAGTATGTCTGAACATGATGATTTCTTGTGGTCGTTGGTCGTTAGGCCTCAAGCACAGTTGTAGCTTCGAATTTATTATCCTCGTGTTATTTAAGTTGTAAGTCATTGCTGAAGTTTCTCTATCCAGTTATTTTATGTCGGGAGAAAAGGTGAAACGTATTTTGCAGGGAATAAAAAACACAACATTTCAGTTGTGGTTTATCTTGTTTGTTCTTTTATGCTTGGGAATTGCAGCATGCCTTATCCTCAGGAGTGAACCGACTATACTGGGGATTTCTCCAGACTCTATCTGGTTTGAGCGGCTATTTATATTAGCTCTGGTACTAACGGGTGGATTACTGCTCTTTATTATCATTTTTTTTATTACGACATATTTGTTTGGTAAAAACGCTTACCGCCAGGCTAAATTCCTCTCATCTGGAAATAAAACCGATTTTATACGGCATCGAAGTGAGGCAGAATCCTCGACCGTTGCCAGCATTCGGCATGTGAAAGCCCACCTCCGCCGTCGCTACAACCTTTTCTGGCGCAGTAAAGTCCGCCTGCTGCTGGTCTGTGGCGAACCCGAACATATCGCCGCCATCGCCCCCGGCCTTGCCGAAAAACAGTGGCTTGAAGGCCACCGCACGGTGCTGATTTACGGCGGCAGCCTGTCATCGGCGCCGGACACCGGGCGC